>JABCSI010000197.1 GCA_018238965.1 Promethearchaeota archaeon | reverse complement strand
CCTTCAAAAAGACGCATACTTTCTTCATGCCATCCAATTTCTGCTAGACGCTTTGCAGATTCGGTATAGGTTTGGATAATTTCCTCATAAGGGGGTGAGAATGGGATGGGATCGACATGAGCTTGGTAAGTTTTTGCCTTTTCTTCCATCTGATCAATTAATTCGAATACTTGATCTGCAATTGACTGTTTATAGGCTTTCTCCTCTTCTGCCCTATTAATTTTCTCGGATGCTTCTTTCTTTCGTTCTTCCTCGAATTTCATTGATAATGTTGCACGTCTTTCTAACATTTCTTTTTCTTCTTGGGTTTTGCCTATTCTTTGTTTTTCTTCTTCCCGGTATTGTTTATCATCTTCCAATTTTTTGGTATATTGCGCTAATCCTTCTTTTAATAATAGACTTTGTTCTTTCCACCCAATCTCTTCCAATTTCTTTGCAGAATCAGTATACACTTGAATGGCTTCTTCATAAGGTGGTGAAAATGGTACCCGGTCAACGTTAGCTTCGTATTCCTTAATTTTTCTTTCAATTTGATCAATTGTAGCATAAGCCTGGTCTGCAACCGATTGTTGGAAGCCCACTTTTTGCTTTTCTTTAAGTTGTTCCTCAAGTTCTCTTTGTTTCTTCTTTTTCAATGAGTCTTGGGACTCTTTTACTTTTTGTTTGATTAATACTTCTTGTTCTTCCAGCTCAACGAATTTGTCGTGCTCTCTTTTCTTTTCTTCATTAATAGTCTTCAAACGATTATTATAATCATCAACACCATCATAAAGCCGGGATGCTTGTTCATTCCATCCGATCTCCTTCAATTGGTCTGCACTCGTCTGATAAATTTTTATGGCTTTTGGATATGGGCACTCTAAGGAAAGTTTAGCAGGATTAATTTCAAATTTTTTAACAATTTTTTCGATTTTCTCTATGTTAGCAAAAATTGTTTCCGCAGTTTGTTGTTCTTCCTTTTTCTTAGACAGAATCTTTTCTTTTTTCTCTTGCAACATTGATTGTTCTTTCTGTTTAATTCTTTGGGAAACATCCACTTTAGTTTTAAGATTTTGCGCCTCTATTGTCTTGGTTTCTCTCTTCTTCTCTTCAAGTTCCCGCAATCGAAGATCTTTCTTAAATTTATCAATATATAATTTTGCCCCATCTAGAATACGTTGTGATTGATCTCGCCACCCGATTTCATCCAATTGTTTTGCAGCTTCGCGATAAACTGCTTCGGCTTCCTCATATGGACTCGAATGTAATAATATATCGGATCTTTTAATTCTATATTCATAATCTTTGATTTTTTGCTCCATCAATTCGATGGATTCATAGGCCTTCTCGCTTATTTCCGTTTCAGAGTCTTTCTTTTTCTGTATTTCACTTTCTTTTTGTTGTTGCAATTCCTGTTCATGTTGTTGATCTAAATGGGAATCATCTACTCTCTTCTTCTGCTTTTCTAAGAGTTGCTTGGATTTCTGGGCCTCTAGTTCTTCTTGATGCTTAAATTCTTTATATTCTTCGTGCTTCTGATTCGCATCATTAATTAATTCATCAATTCTGATTACTTCCGAACCCCAATCAATACTGTGAAATATCTCTTTTGCTTCTTGAAACTTGAGTAATCCTTGTTCAAAATTTTTATTTTTTACTTCATTGGATGCAATTTCCAAGCAGTCATAGCCTTGGGAGCTTATTTTTTCTTCTTCTTGCTTTCTTTGGCGCAAAACATCCATTTTTTTTAAATTAATTTGTTTTTCTTGTTCCAATTGCTGGTTTTGTTCTTCAATTAACTTTTGTTGATCTGATTCTTCCTTTTCTTTAGTTTTTTCAAGTTCCAATTCCTGTACATGCTTCAATTCTTCTTGATGCTTTTTTTCATGGACGTTTTGAATCATTTCATCTATCTGAAAAATTCGATCGTTCCAATCTAATTCTTTAGCTATTTTTTTCGCTTCTTCAAATTTTTCGATTCCCTTCTCAATATTGTTTGAGGATATTAGGGCATCGGCTTCAATGATTAATTCGTTTATTGTATTTCTCTTATCTTCCATTTTTTTCCCTCATTATAATGGTCAATTTGTAATAACTTTGAATTATTAATTTTCGTGCTTTATTTTTTAGTGATTTATTTTTAGTACTTCATTTTTTAGTGCGTAATTTCTTGTGATTTAATATCAGCAATTTAATTTGATATATTCTCTAAGCAAGAATCCACCACTTGTTCCCCCGATGGAGTTAATTTCCAACCTTGATCGGAGACTAAGCAAAAACCTTTGGTCTGGGATTCTTGGAGTAATTCAACAACTTGCACATCTTTCATTTTTTGTTTAAAATCAATTTGCAAGCAAAAATTAATATCATCGGCGGATACTGGGCGGTTTGTTTCATCTTGCATGACCCCCAAGGCTGATAGCACAAGTTCATCCTTCTCAACTTTATTTTGCTTCTTCTTATCACGTTTTTTAAACATTTTCTTACCTCTACTTTAGCTGTATATCTTTTGGATCTTAAATTTTTATACTATCACATTGTTCTTTGCGTATTTATAAATAAAGGAGAAGGTATTTCTGTAAAAGATAATTTAAACATAGTGATCCATAACATGCCTAGAAAAAAAAACTGTCAAAAGCATTACAGATATGTAGCTAGCTGTCCAGATTGTCGCGCATTAAATGAAAATTTGGATGAAGATGGCGATAAAAGACTGTATTCTGATATTGATCCTGAAAATGTTAGGCCCACTTCAGAAAAGAATACACCAGAAATACCCCACACGAATGACGAAGATGGAAACCGTGGTGAACCTAAAAGATACAGGTATGAGCGCCCTCCAAATCCCGACTTAAAGAAACGCTTGCTTATTATTGCAGGTATTGGGGTAATTGTTGCCCTAATTGGAATTTTATATGCATATCCGGTTTGGCACGCAGGTATTTCATTAAAACAACAAATGTATGCATCTAAGAGCGATATTGACTTCTGGGTTCTTTATACCTTAAATTATTGGAGTACAGAATTCTTCTTTAATAAAATTGGATTATTGGGCGCTATAATTGGCGTTTTAATTATGAGTATTCCCCCAGAAGATTCCATTGTAAAATTACTTGGAATGCGTTTTGGCTGGGGACCGGTAAAGAAATGGAAAGTTTTAGCATTTTGGTGGACCGGTGGATTCATTCTTTTCTTCATTATCGGCCAATCTATGGAAACCGGCGGATATTTTGCCCTTACAATGCAGTTAATTTTTAATGGGGATTTACCTTCTGGTACGGGTCAATTCTTTAACGCACTCAAAGCACTCTGGGATCCCTCACAGGTTTCGGAAATCGAATTTTTCCTTTATCAATCTGTCACCCAGCCAATTATTGGTTATATTTTAGGTGTGATTATATTCCGAATCATTCTCCGAATAGGATATCTTGCGGTAATGGATAAGGACGAGTTGAAAATCGCTACAAATGCCGCTGCTCTGGTTGGAGTTTTCTTCTTAATCGCTCTATTTAATCGTCCTTTGAAGGCTCAAAACGGTATTGATCTGATTAGGAATTGGGGTATCTACCTTGGAATAATCATGCTATTTGGCTTAAGTTTATTCTTCTTTATTTCAAGCAAAAAAACCTATGGGTATCATTTTGACTTTATGGATACGCGCTTCCAGAAGAGAGCAGGCATATCTGCCGGTATTATTGTTCTGATTTTATTGATCCCAGTATTTGTTAGTATTCCTACAACAATTAACCTAAGCAATCCCGATGTTTGGGAAGATGTGGAGTGGGATGTTCGGTATTCTCAGCAAATTGATTGGACTCGAACTGCCGCGGGAATTAGTTATGGTGGTACCGATTACTTTGAAACTCGGGAAATTGATAATTACATTGATGAAGTTATAAGTTCTGACGCGGCTATATTGGATGTAATACGCCAATATGATAAGGAAAATTCATGGAAAACCATGTCACAGGTTTCTATTAATAATTTCGAGACAATGGCAGACAGTGATATTATTTATATTCCTGGAGTTGGAGAATTTTGGGTTGCCCCGAAAACGCTGCAAATTGATGTTCTGCTCGATAACCCCGAAAATGAACATACCGAAATTTTCGATCACGTTGAAGGTTTTATTGCCCTTGATACATCTACTGGAGATATAGTTTCATCAGATGACTTCGATGATATATTTGGGGTATCAAGTGATTACCCGATATTCTTTGGGGAAAAAGAAGATTCTTCCTACGCTTCGGCCTCAGATGTGGAAATGTTAACATTTAGTGAATATTACGCCTATGATAATGATATTTTGCTCAATACTGGGTGGAATAGAACCTCCAATGTGAATTATGTTTATGAAGGAGATCCCGATGGCACACTAGAGGGGTTAGAAGCATTCTGGTATGTTATGAATATGGGTCTTACGTCATTTGCTTTAGATTCATCCTTCGAAAAAGAATTTCTTATCAATCGAAATATTCGCTCGCGTGTCGATTCGGTTTTAATGCCTGGAATTACGATAGATAATGATCCTTATTTAGTCTTCGATCAAGAAAATAACACCATATATTACGCAGTTTCTCTCTATACCGAAATTCCTATGGGCTCTTATTTTTATTCTTCCATATATCGTTTCCTTGGAACAGTATTGGTGGATGTAAAAACGGGGAATTTAACATGGTATAAAAATCCCGCAGCTTTCGATGTTATCAATCAAGATCCTTTAAAGGATTTGTGGGGGATTTACTGGGATGATGATTATTATCCATGGAAAACGGTTGATGAAGATCATTGGTTGAGATCGCAGCTTCGCTATCCCGAAACGCTATGGGAAAAGCAAATGGCTGTAGATTATATTTATCATGTTGAAGATTCCCGCGAATGGAAATCCGAAAGTGATTTCTTTATGCGACCTCCGGGTGCTGATGTGTTTTACATAGAAACTGATTTGGGTGATGGTCTTGAATTTGTAGGCGTTGATTTAGTAATCTATAACACCGCAGACGCCAAAAAACTCACCGGATTATACGTCATACGTCAAGGGGATCATTTCGGTGAAACAGTTTTCTTTAGGGCACAGGACGTAGATAATTTGATTGGACCGAATACTGCTCAGGATCAATTGGAAACCCAAGTAACTCCGGAAATTCCTTCTATTATACCACGCTACGGAAATACTTTGCTCTATCCCTTAGCAGGATCTCTGTATTACTATATTCCAATCTATTCACAATCGGATAACTCTCAATCCACAAGTTTAGAGTCATTTATTATGGCAGGCTTGGTGAATGCCTTTACCAAAGAGACCTATTATGGGTCAACCCTAACTGAAGCATACACTAAGCTTGCAATTGATTTAGCTTTGATTGAGACACCTGAAAATGTAACATCGGATTTAAGTCTTGAAGTTGTTGGGGATACGGAAATCGAATATTCCAGTGATATCTGGGCGGAATTCGAAGCATTTGTTAAATATTTTAACACTAATGATTCCCTTCCTCAAAAAAATGTACAATTAAATATGACGATTCGCGCGGATAAAGATTTAGACATTAAGGTGTTCAATCAAACGCTTACCGGAACTGAGTTTAATCTAACCGGGGACATCCCAGCACTAAATTATACATTAGCTACATGGGATGGTGTAAATGGACTCTATCCTGGGCAAGGTCATAGCTTAGTTGTGAAAATTAATCCGTCCCTAGAAGTGATTAGTGGAATAATTATGCATTACATCTTCGATCTAATCGACCTTGATACTGGTGAGGTAATCTCTACCGGATGGCAAAGTTTTACATTTCGGAATACCAACTTCTAGTGCTTGATGTTTAGGAATAATAACTTTTTTTATTCCTTCTTTTTTTTATTATAACATTATTTATTTTAGCAATATCTTAATTAAAAAGGAAATCTGAAAATCTCATGAAAATTTCAAGAAATGCTCGGGACAAATATAAGTTCGAATCAGATTTGTTCTCGGAAAGGGGAAATATCGATTTTGAAGGCAACGTTCATGCAGTACGAATATTTGTGGAAAAAGTGAATCAAAAGCGAGATTTGCTAAATTATCCCGAATTGGCTGTGAAATCGAGTGATATTTATGGATTATCCCTTATGACAGAAATTAATGAATATATTTATGACTTGTATTTGGAAGAACTTCAATCACCCACATTCAATCAAGAGCTCTATGATTTTCTGGAAAAAAAAGTAGGGAAATCCCGTTTGCAAGAAAGTACCCAATTATTGATTGAGGAATTTCCACCCCAGAGTGTGTACAAAAACACCATGGGAAGCAAGGAATTTTTAGAAGCAAAGGATAGCGATGTTAAAAACGAAGTTCTTATTTTGGATGAATTCGTATCACTCTGGTTAAGCAACGCCAACCCTGCTTTCTCCCCCTATTTTGAATTCTTTGATGATGAGAATCTGGAAAAAAGCGCAGATTATGTTACAATAATTGAATCAATTCATGAATTTATGGAAACAAAACCTATATTCAGTCGCACAGGAAAAAATATTATCACTACATTACAGGAACCGGCAATCAAGCATCCCCATTCTTTGAAAAATCAGCTTGAGTATATTCAGGAAAACTGGTCTGAATTTTTGGGCAAATGGGCCTATCTATTGCTTACTGGACTGGATTTAATCAAAGAAGAAGAAAAAATGCGCTTTCAAGGACCAGGGGATACTCAAGTTCCAGATTTCTATGGCCTCGATTCTGAAAATTATTCGCCAGATAGTGTTTGGATGCCCAATGTCGTGATGATTGCGAAAAATTCCTATGTGTGGTTGGATCAATTAAGTAAAAAATACAAACAACCGATCAATCACCTCGATCAAATCCCCGATGAGGAGTTGGATCAACTTGCAAATTGGGGTTTCACTGCATTATGGTTAATCGGTCTCTGGGAACGGAGTCCCGCCTCTAAAACTATTAAAAATTGGTGTGGAAATTCCGAAGCTGAAGCTTCCGCCTATTCTTTATATGATTACGTGATTGCTACCGATTTAGGGGGAGAAAATGCCTTTTTAGCACTAAAACAAAAAGCTATGCAAAGGGGGATTCGATTGGCAAGTGATATGGTTCCAAATCATACGGGAATTGATTCAAAATGGATTAGAGAACATCCCGATTGGTATGTATCACTCCCCTACCCTCCTTTCCCTTCATATCAGTATTCTGGTCACAGTCTATCAAATGATTCAAGTATGGAAATATATATTGAAGATAAGTATTTTACTAGGCAAGACGCTGCAGTGACCTTCAAACATGTTGATCTGCGAAATGGGACTGTAAGATACATTTATCATGGCAATGATGGCACCAGTATGCCCTGGAATGATACTGCACAATTAAATTATCTTCTTCCGGAAGTTCGTGAAGCGGTGATCCAAACAATTATCCATGTGGCTAAATTATCTCCCATTATTCGCTTTGATGCGGCAATGACACTTACTCGTTTACATTTTCAACGACTTTGGTTTCCAGAACCTGGGAGTGGGGGAGACATTCCCTCTCGAGCAGGGTTAGGGTTAACAAAAGAAGAGTTTTTGAAATTAATCCCAGAAGAATTTTGGCGAGAGGTTGTGGATCGTGTCAAGGAAGAGGTTCCCGGTACTCTTTTACTCGCCGAAGCATTCTGGCTTTTGGAAGGATTCTTTGTCAGAACACTGGGAATGCATCGCGTGTATAATAGCATTTTTATGAATGCCCTTCGGGATGAAGATAATGCACTGTATCGTACTTCGGTAAAAAAAACCCTTGAATTCGATAGAAGAATGCTCAAGAGATTTGTAAATTTTATGAATAACCCCGATGAGGAGA
>JABCSI010000196.1 GCA_018238965.1 Promethearchaeota archaeon | reverse complement strand
ATTAGATATATACAGACTAAACATTAAGAGAAAAAAAACAGATAAATCCTCAATCAACTGTCAATCAGATCCATAGAATTCGAATCTAGATTGTTTTATTCTGATGTCTACGAAGCACACGGGCAAAAATCACCAAGATAGGAATAGTTAGAAACATCAGCCCAGAAGTTAATAGGATCACATTCGCATTGCCCATCCAAATCGCCAACAATAAACCCAACGGCTCAAGCACCGAACGGGAAAGTGCAAAGATCATGGCACAAATTTGGTAATAGGAGGGCCGAATGCTTTCGGGAATTACTTCCAGCATCAAAGACAAGTAAATCAGCGCAAAAACATAGGTAAAGGCAATTGCAATGGACTGGGTAATCACCAAGACGTTCAATGGCGCGTAAACCATCATAACGAAATTAAGCACTGTGGCAATCCCGATAACATACATTAAGGGAAATCTCAATTTTCGGAAAATTTTCGGAACAAGGGCTAAGATCACCGCCAACCCCATCCCAATCGCCCCCAGTAGAGATGTATTGCGCGCCAGTTCAACATAAAAAACACCCCCAAAGCGATCAAAGAGCCAAAGATCCATAACCGACCCTGCCAAATAACTGCTATTGATAAAAACAATAAAAATGATGAGCCATTTCATAACGGACCGATCTTCGGGGAGAAGTTTTTTGAAGGGCATAATTTTTCGGCTTGGTAGCGGATAGGTCTTAGGACGAGTTAACATTCCTAAGATCAACGCCGGAATAACCAACAAACCCAGCATGATATAATAAATGGTCCAAGTTGCTGTTTCGAAATAATTTGTGAATCCAATTACCAAAACATAGGCAATTTGAGCCCCGATAATCGATGCACCTATCTGCAAAATGCTTAATAAAACACCATTTTTAGGATATTGGGGCATGATATAGGAATCTACCGTGAGATCCATCGGTACGAGGCTCAATTGCATGATCACAAAAGCCAGAATGATCCATACAGGGGAATGTTCCGATGTTAGAAATCCTGTGAGTGCTGCGCAGACAAGAAAGAAAATACCAGATGGGATGATATTGCGTCTCACATTGACTTCCGCCGATTTGCGCTGTAAAAACAGATAAACTGCAGGTTTGATAATGAGAGGAACGTAAATTAAAAAATTGATTAGCGCGAGGAGTTCTATGGGATAGTGGAGATTATCTCTCAAGTAATTATTGGTAAATTGACCTACATGAGTTGCAAATACCCCTTGAATAATGTAAATCCAAAGGTAGAGACTCAAATGGAGGAATTTTTTTCCCTTAGTAGAGGGAACAACGGTTTTAATTTGTTGGGTTGTGGACATAGTAAACACTTCATTGCGGGAAATTCTAAGTCATCGTTATTATTCGTTTTTCTGATAAAAAAATGTAATGGTAACCATGCTATCAATTACATTTTACATGGAACTACAACATAATAACTAAATCATTTCCTCCTAAAGACGGAAATTTACCCTTCGATTGGTAAATAGATAGAAATGTTAGATAAGTAAAAATTCAAAAAATGAAATTTCAATGCTTTTGAAGTTCAATGATTAAGGCTTCCTTTTCCAGATAATCAAACCAAAACTAACCATCATCACCCCAAAAACGGGAATTAAGGGAAACCCACCTATGTTAAAGGTTAACTGGTCGAAACTATCAATCGGATCATCATCAGTCGGATCGTCATCATTCGGGCCGTCATCACTTGAATCGTCATCACTTGAATCATCATCGGTTGAAACGGGTGTGTCATCCGCATAACCCCAAGCATCAAAACCGAACCACTCATTATGAATATCGTTATAGACGGTGGTAATATTTGGATTAGTTAAATTATCGCCGAGTAATCCATTCAAGGACGAATCAATAGCATTTACCAAACTAATGGCTCCTTCCTGACATGCAATACCTAAATTTTCCTCACGAAAGGTATCTACAATTTGAAATGTATTCGGAGAATTCTCCATTAATACAGTTAATTCTAATACATCCCCCAATACGGCATCAACATGACTTGCATTTAGATCCGCAACTGCCAAAGCGAGAGTTGATTGCGTGACGATAGTCGCATCCAATTCATCCTGTGCGTACCAATGGCTGTTGGTATTCTCTTGACAACCTATTGTAATGCTGGCATCGTCAACATCCTCAACCGAGGAAATATTTAATGGATTGGCAACGGTAACCATTACTGCTTGCGTTCCTCGGTAGTACCATCGGGAAAAATCCATAACCGTCTCACGTTCTTCGGTAATTGTTACTGCCGAAATTATACAATCGAAAGACCCGGCTTGCAAGCTCGTAAAGATGGAGTCCCACGAAACATCAACAAATTCCACGTCAACCCCTAAATCGGAGGCAACGACCGCAATAATATCGGGATCGAATCCCACGATTTCATTCGTTGTTGGATCGCGTGACTCCCAAGGGGGATACGCTGCTTCAATTCCTACAGTTAAAGTCCCTCGATCCAGCACATCTTGCAAACTGGATTCCTCTGCTCTAGCATTCTGCACACTTCCAAAAAAGGTTATAAGAGAAAGGGCTAAAGTTCCAAGGAGAATTATACTCCGTAGTTGTTTCTTTTTCATTTCGTACACCATTCAAAGGGTAATCTATCTTTTGAATACCACCTTATATATATTTTTATAGACTTAAATGGAGGTTCGGGGAACTTAGCACTTCATCCCTAAGGGCAAGAATTTGAAGTTAGAAATTGGAAAAAGGAATAAATTTCGTAAATAATAGAAGAAAAGGAATAAAATTTGATGCTTATTCTAGTTTCTGGATTAGTTGGGGGAAATGAGAACAAACTTCTGAATTTTTCCGAATTTCTTCCATCCACCGATCATCTGGATCACTGGCAAAAGAGAGATTATACTCTGCAATTGTTTTTGGAGTTGGGACATATGTACACGCTTTGAGGTTTTCTCCAGAAAGTAGTTCCACTTCAATCGAATCGCGCGTAAACATACCCTGATCTACACCTTCATACAAATCGAGCTTTTCCAATCGAGATGGTGATACTTGAAATACCAATCCATAAAAACCAGGAAAGGCAGAGTCCTTTAGAACAAAGGGAAAAACCGTCTCTCCTGTCCAAATCCTGCGAAAATTGCGGATCTTGCAAACTTGCACATCCTTTGATTTTAGAACAGTTTGATTGGGGATAAATGTGCCATATCCAACAATGTAAACTGGTGAAGTATCATTGCCCATGCTTAACCGAATAAAGCTATTGTGCTATTTATCTTTTATTTCTGATCTCTTCACACATCTTAAATACTCCTTAAAACATAAATTCTAAAAAGGTGGCGCCTTAAGCCAAATTAAATATGTCATTTATGCGACGACGAATGCAATCTACCAAAACGGGATTACTTTTTACGATTCCAATTTATCTGATTGCTATAGTAGTTTTGACTTTTGCTTTGATCGTCCCCGCCATTCCAGCCATCAAGGATGGGACGGCAGATTCCGATGTATTTATCGGTGGTTTGGCCATTTTGCTAATCGGAGCACGTCTTGTCCAATCGAGTATAAGCTTGAAGAACATGATTCAGAGAGAGAGACAAACGACCCCAAATGATTCCAACCCAAATCATGAAGATGAATTACGTCAGCAGATTAAATTGGAAAAGGGATATTAGAGGTATTTCATTCTTCATTCTAAACCAAACTGCCCATAAATCGGAGAATTTTCCAACCTAGCATCCCCCACTTTTTTGCCCAATTATCCTCCAGTATTCGCCCATGATATCGTGGGGTTTAATAAAAATCCGATCATTTTTTTGGTTTCATGCTTATTTTTTACTTGTTAAACATGGCTCAATTGTTTTTAGCTGATCAAAAAATTACTCGCCGAGAATCTATCGCCCGACTTGAGGGAAAACAAACCGATGCACCCGAAGGTAAAGTTCGGGAAAAGAAAGCAGAACAAAGTTGGGGAGATACTATGGGTGGAATCTTCAAATTCATCAAGTGGATGGGGCGATACAAAATCTATCGAATTGGAAAGTACCGATCGTATTCTGCATTGAACGCGTGGGGCCACCTTTTAGGCAAGTTGATGTTCGGTACATCCTCAAAAATCAAGCGGCGCACCATGGCCAGTCTAAGGGCACTATATCCGAATGCCAGCAAGAAAAAGTTGGAGAAATTCTACGATACCAATAATAAATTCATGGGTATGTTTTTCCTTGATATGATTTTTAGAATGCCCTTTATGTGCGATTTTCCTCCTCAAGCCCAAGTCGATGTAATGAAATACATGAATTTTGAAGTGTTAGATAAAGTATTGGAGGAAGGAAAAGGAGCAATTATATTAATTCTTCACCTAGGCCAGCATTTTCATAATCCCGGTGGAATGTTTCTGCATCCCAATAAATACCAGATGGATGTGGTGGCCAGTGTCAAAAACCTACCCATGTACGAATCCAACAACAGAGCCCATTTTGATAACCTCCACATATATGCCAGCACCAAGTTCTCCCAAATTTCCGATCACCTCAGGCGTAATCTAGAAAGGAACCATGTACTGGTAATGTATCACGATTATTCCAGTAAAACCCAGTTAAAGACACCTTTCATATCTGGTAAACTCCCATTTCTAATTAACACTCCCCAAAGTTATATTCGTCTTCACAAGTTGACGGGTGCTCCAATTTTGCCCCTCATTACCGTGCCCGATAAAATTTTCGGTCGTTCAAAATTATTTTTCGTGGATAACACCTCCATTATGGATATCTCACGAAAGTATTGGGATGCACCCAAAGAGGAGTTCCATGGACAAGTCTCAACCGAAATCAATCGAATTATGTATCCGTGGGTTCGTAAGTATGGCCCATGGTGGGAAGAATTGATGAGGGTAGCGGGCCTCCGAAGTAAAGATGAACTCAAATTCGATCCGAATTGCAATCTCCAAACCATGCTGACCACAATCCAAGAGAAAATGATCCACATCATAGAAAATAGTTGGGAACCGGAGCGGAAAAGTGCGGAATTGAAGCAATGGATCACCGATAAATGGCCTCCCATTATTAAAGCACTAGATCATCCGAAAAAAGTCGTACGAACCCATAAAACCATTATTAAACTCTCTATCATGACCAGTCGGGAAGAATTGGAAAAACTTGCCTTGGTATTAGCGAAAGAATTGGGTAATGCTGACGAATTCCAAGCTCGAAAAGAGGTAAAAAAGTTTTTCGATGGACTTGGGCTATTTTATCCATAATCATAATTTTATACTCTTTTTTACTTTCTAGTTATCTATTCTTCAACTTGGAGAGGTGGGGGATAGATTCTACCAGAAAAATCAGAAAACATGGTCAAAATACATTACTAGTAAAATTAAAATTATAGAGAAAAAGGTAGAAAAAAGTCAGTGCAAGGTGAGGATCTAGATCGTTTCCCATTTGAATGAATGAATATTCCATATTTTTTTGTATTTACTTGTTTTATTTTCAATTAATTCAAAAATGGGAAGATATTGTGTCATTATTCTCGTAGTAACCTCTGAAAAATTTACAGAATCTAATTTTCTTCTGTCAATATATCGGGAAAAATCCTTTTCTAATGAAGGATCATTTAAAATTTGAAATAATATTTTGATTTTTATTTTAGTTTTTCTTCTTTCAAATGTCGATCTTATTGCTTTAAGCAACACTATTTGTTTTAATGGAATTACTTCAGATAATTTAAAAAGATCATAATAATCCTTCATTCTTGAATTAGAATCTCCCCATGTGTAAATAGAATGAATTTTTTCAGCAATAAAAGTCTCTATTGTATAACTTTTAATCGAAAAAGGGAGATCTTTGTTAAGTAATAAAGGATAAAGGGTAGTTTTGGCTTGTGGATAAACTACATCATTAAAACCAATATCAATTTGAAGTATTTCATTAATATTAGCAAATGTGCATGGAATTCATATTTTTACTCCATGATAATTTCGCATAATCATAGTTTCCATAGTTGTAATTCGGTCAATATGAAAAGCGAGTGGATCTTTTGTGGAAATGAGGCAAATTTCACATATTATTGCTTCAATTAACATTGTTTGACGTGGAATATTTTGATCTAAGAAATCAATATCAACAGTTTCACGGAAATCTAAATTTTCACTATATAAATACACTCCACCCTTCAAAATTAACGAATCTCTATATTTAGAGATTGAGACTCGATGTAGAAATCTTTCAAATATATATGCCATATACACCGAACGGACTTGTTTTTTCTCTTTATGGGCAATATTTCTTAGTTTATCCCTGATTGAAATCCCTTGATTTTTTATTTTCTTTGATGTCATTTTTCCACCTATTTATATTATCAACCTTGAATATTCCTTGAGTTTTTGATCTACACCCATTTTTTTAGCATACTGCGTTAGTTTTCGCGAATTTTTATCAGTATTCGAGTATAAATATGTGGTTAAAACTTCTTTAAGCGTATTAAATCCAATCTCATTTCGATAACGGATACAATCACAAACAGTTTTTTCTAGATTATACATCCGAATAGAATATTTTCCCAATTTGAAAGAACGAATTCCCAAATTAAAATATTTATCATCCCATTTTTTAATCACTACAGGGTATTTTTGAAGTCCTTTCCGCATCCATTTTTTACGAGGAATAGCAAAATAATAGTATGATGGCATAAAGGACGTGAGATGATAAAAATTCATGGCGGTATAAAGACAAAACACTCCCTCAGGCTCAATGTGGGCAATATCATATAAATCGTCGTGACCATCTAAATCTACTCCCATCCACCGATAGAGGCTGTTAGTAATTTTGAATATAAATCTCTTTTCTATCAATTGATTAATGCGATTTCGATTCACACCTAAGGCAATTAATTGTGTAAAGGACATATACCAATCATTCTTTTTAAAATGTGTTTTGAGCGTTCTTTCATTCATCATTTTTTAATCACATTCACAAAACCTATACAATCACTATAACTGTACATGAAATATTAGGGTTTTCCTTTTTATCTTACTTTCAAACGGTTTATTTGACTATTTACCCCTCGTGTTAAATGAGGATGTGTTTTGTAATTAGAATATGCCTTCAATCCGTGCAGAAAATCTAATCTATTGATCTTTTTAATTAGCCTATACGCATCTTTTGTTTTCACTTGCTTAAAATTATGATATAGTTCCGATCTCAACTCTTCCTCAGCTAGTTTGTTTTTTTTTGGTGATTTTTGTAGTGTTAATGTGGTCGATCCACGTTTCTAAGCCAGAAGCAAAAGCTTGAAACATTCCTAATTCTAATACCTCTGGAGTATCTATTCCTAAAACGTCCCCATATTTTGCAGGGTTCTTTTTCCAATATTTATTAGGTTGGGGAAAGAATTACACACTGCTGAAGAATTCGAGGCTCGAAAACATGTTATCATTTACGTATTAACCCATATTGCTTAAAGGATTAACGAGAAAGGTTTTTGTTGCTTTTTGAGAAAGTGTTTGTATCTGATTTATAGTGGAAAATTAATACTAAGACTAAGTGAAACCACCACCACAAAAAAAGTATTTACGTGAATGTAAATAACTCAAATGGAAATATGGATTAGTGGAAAGAAGATATCATGACAGTGTCACTAAAATTTAGTGTTAAAAATAATGAAAAAAATGACATTTTACTTTGTCAATGTCTTCTAAAGGAGGTTTGTTTGAATGAAACATGACAGATCCGATAAATGTTTCATGACATGGGTTTTGAATGTTTTTGGAGTATTTTCCCTTTCATATCCATACACTTTTCGTAGAGAATTCACCCCACAATTATAATCCAAATATAGTGGGGAGAAATCTGACATTAT
>JABCSI010000195.1 GCA_018238965.1 Promethearchaeota archaeon | reverse complement strand
AACTCACAGCGACTTCGGAGCTCGGGAGTCATTTTCTTGCTCGGAAATCCCAAATTTTTTTTGAGAAAAGCTATCTTTGCATATTTTCTTTCTTCCATGGTCGGATGACCGTAAGTTGGAAGGGGTGACAGACCACTACTGCGAGCCGCCAAGAATGCAGGCAAAGCTTGAGTATGATCGTAATGACCGTGGGAAAATGCCAAGAGTTGCACGGAATCCACTGGTATATCGAGTTTAGACATATTGCCGAGTAGTTTTTTCCCCGAGCCACCGACATCGAATAGGAGATTCTTATCTTCAATTTCCAAAAAGAAAGACTGCCCGTGCCCTCCTTCCAGATCGGAATTGGGGAGGACTTCATTGCTGTATAAATTGGTTAAGCGCATAATAATCAGATCTAGGTATTAATTGGGGCTAAGAAATATATATGTTTTTTTATGCATCAACAACCGAAAACTGGAATAAGTAAGTAAGTAAAAAAAAATATTTATATATTTATTTGTAATTTCAATTACTGTTTAATTGATTTTAGCACCACAGGATGAGCAATGGAATTTATCTCCATTCAACTCTGCCTTACAGACGGGACAATTGGCTAAATCACGAAGCGATGGATCTCCAACGATGCGGGGACCATTTCCATTAAGATCAAATGTGAAATCCCATTGGAAACCGAATGTATCCAGCAATCCCAGCATTTCGGGAGGTAATGTAAGTGTTCTATTTTTCGCAATAGAGATGGAACGAGTGTTCTTCAATGCATACAGATCACTTCCCGCCCCATGTTATCCGATAATCCTACCATCACTCAGCTCTACACTTCGATCAGCATAGGAAGCGACATGTTGGCTATGGGTGACAATCAGAAACGCGGTTTGATGCTCTTTGTGAAGTTCTTTAAAGATTTGCATTACATGATCGGTGTTATCGTAGTCCAAATTTCCCGTGGGTTCATCTGCAAAAAGGATCAAAGGTTCATTTGCCATTGCTCGTGCAATTGCTACACGTTGTTTCTGTCCTCCAGAAAGTCCATCTGGAAAGTGATCAGCCCGATCCTCTAATCCTACTAAAGTCAGTAACTCCAAAGCACGTATTCTTGCATCTTTATTCTTGATCCCTGCAAGATTCAATGGAATGATAATATTTTCCAGGGCAATTAGATTGTCAATCAGCCCGAAGGATTGGAATATCCACCCGATATTGGAACCCCTTAAATCGGTTAAAGCATCATCCTTGAGAGAATAAATATCCACATCATTTATTTTCACCGTTCCTTTTGTGGAGTTTAGCAATCCTCCCACAATATTTAATAGAGTTGATTTACCACTTCCAGAAGGACCCATTAGGGCAAAAAATTCTCCGGATTTCATTTGAAAGTCGATTCCCTTTAATACGTGAACCTCATTCCGTTTTCCTTCATTGAATTTTTTTTCTACATTATAAATTTCCAGAATATTATCATTTTTTATTGAATGCGCTGCTATACAATTCATTTTTTCACCATTTCACCTTTTATTAATTGGTGATCCTAATCTTCACCAGTATTAGAAAGAAATACCAAACAGCATTAAGAAATACAATAATGCCATTTCTTAGCACGAGTCTATAAAAAATGAACACACGAAAACTAACCAAATCGGAAAAACGGTTGATGAAAAAAGGGAGAAATGAAAAGAAGTGAAAAGGAGGAGGATGCGGTAAATCTTCAATGGGAAATTAAGGTAAGTTTTTGGCACAGATACAGGGATTGTGTAGACATTTCCCGCACTTTCCGGGGTATTTCTTTGTAATGGCATCTTCGAGGGAAATATCCAATAAATTCGCAATTGAGGCACTCCATGCGTAAATATCGGCCAATTCTTCCGCCACTGCAGTTTTATTGATTTTACTGGGATTCTTTTTCAGTTCATGCATCAATTCCCCCAATTCTTCCCCGAGCCAGAGGGCGGTGCGATGGATGCCACGTTCATTATCATACACAAAATACAATTCTTTCATCAGAGATTGAAAAGTTGCAATGTCCATATCTCAAAGAAAATCAATCCATGGGAGAATTAAAACAATGTGCTTCTCGCTTATCATTTCTCGTTACTCGATTCTCGGATCTCTTTTCCCATTTTTCGTTTCATATTTAGTAATTTTGAAGGGAGAAAAATAGAAGTGAGTTAAAAGTTGAGAATATCGAAGAAGGAAAAAAATCTAAATATCTATTAGCACAGATCCGGGTAATTTGAAGCCCATTTCCACGGAAGGTGTTGATCAATGAAGAAGATGGAAAGTATGGGATTTTAAAACAGCCAGTCGAAAATGCCCACTTTGGCTAAGATAACAGCCGTCACTAATATTCCGGCCAATACCAAAGCAGTAACTGGTGAAATTTTAATTCCATTGGCCGCATCTTGATAAAATCGAATTAATCCCGCGCCTCCCTGAGGCATAGGTGAGTCAGATTTTCGCCGTTTGGCTCGAGCCGATTTTTTTTTCCTGTTCCCGACATTATTTGGTTCAATGAAGGGAAGTAAAAAATATTTTTGATTTGATTAATTGATCCTTTTCATATTTCATATCTCGCCGATCCTTCGGCTAGAAAAAAAAATGAACCACCCAATTTAATTAAACTGTTGAATTTATAAAAATCAGATTCTAATACGCTTAAGCAAAAGGTTAACCAAGAATGTTACGAAAAAAAACCGTTTTCAATATTTTTATTTTCGGTGGACTACTATTCCTCTTTTTAGCACCTCTCACACAGGCGGGAATAGGGAATGTCGATGGAAATTCGGCAGTTCTGGAAAATTCTAGAATTCCGAATAGCGCCACCACCGTGGATACCTCCATATCTATCAAAAACTTTACCCGAGTAACAACAGTCAATGAATCAGGAATCCTTTCCTATGATGATTCATATATTTTTATCAATGATGGCCCTAATACCCATACTTCTCTCTTATTTGGCTTAGTTGCAGCCGAAGCAGAAGATTTAGTTTATTTCCAGGCATACGATCAAAATATGGGGCCACTCACTGGCCAATTATCGGAGTTAAAATTGAATGAGACCCATATTTTGCAAGTTATCTTATCTGAACCATTATTACCTTATTCGGAAATAACGATAAATATGAAGGTAGCCTTACGGGGGTTTATTCAATATAATTATTTATATGGACAATTTATCGCCCACATATATATCACCCCTAAATCACCCTATCCTATTGATTATTATACTTCGGAAGTCCATGTTCCATTTTCTGCCACCGATGTAAGTATGTCTGATCCTTTCAGTTACGTTGGACCATTAGGTGTTGGATTGGAGAATGTTCATAGATTTTATGCCGGAAGCACCGCTGCCTTTCAAGAATTAGACAATACTATTTCCTATTCTGACCCCCAAGCTGACATCATTCAGGTAAATAAACTTGATCGCAGAATTACAGTTAATCCTTGGGGATATATAGGTATTGAAGAAGATTATTACATTCAATCCTTTAGTGGAGGTTATATAACCGATTTGACCTTATCTTTACCCCAAGATTATACCAACTTGAAATTTTCAGATAATTTGGGAGAAATCTTAGGTGCGACCAAAGCAGAGGAAGTTAATGATGACGGTACCGTTGATGTGAATCTGGTATTCATGACCAATCGGGCACCCCTCCAATATGGTCAAGTTATGTATTTTCGGATGCATTATGAACTACCCCTAGATCAATATCTCTCACATAATTTCGGGAAAAAGAATTTAGCGATTGACATGTTGCCCACCAAATGCAATTATCTGATAATCGAACTCAATTCACGGATAGAATTACAGAATGCTCGTTCTATTGAACGGATAAATCTTGATTTTGAACAAATTGTGGAAACTGCAGATGGGATTGTCATTGAAACCCATGATAGTTATGTCACAAACTTTCATTCAACCAATTTTGATGTTACATATCGAACTAATGGGTTCCTAATGGTGGACCGGGCTATATTATTCAGTTTTATCTTTATGGCGCTTGGGGCATTATATGTAACCATCAGTAACCGAAGAGAAAAATCCGATGATATCGTGATTAGTGCAACAGCGATCCCCATTACAGAATTACAGCAATTTGTGACTCTATACGAGGAAAAGAACGCAGTTGCGATAGAATTGGATTCATTGGAAGATAAATATCTTCGACGCAAGGTGCAAAAGAAGGCATTTGTGCGCGAAGAGAAAACCCTGAACAATAAAAAGAAAGAACTCGAAGGAGAAATTCTTCCGTTCAAAAAATCGCTCCTTGAGGCTTCTTCAGCAGTGGCAGCAGTCATACAAAAATTGGATTATTTGGAAGCCGAAAAAATTTCCCTTAAGGACAGTATCAGAAATCTTAACAATCGCTATCGAAAAGGAAAATTACCCTCCAAGGCCGCATATGATAAATTATCACAAGATTTCATTAAGAAATCCGCTAATTCTCAGCGTAAAATTGACCGCAACATTAATGAACTCCGTGCATACTTGATCTAAACAACAAGGATTTTCGGATTTCTTTATTTTTCACTTTTTTCCTTCCCTTTTTACTTACCTTGCCTTTTCTAATCCAATATTTTTCATTTTCTATCCTATTTCTGTTATGATAAATCGGTGACTGAAATTTTCGTATCCCTTTTTTGCGGGGATACATTTAGATTCTTGATTATATGAAATTATGGCTCTTGGAAATTCTGGCATGTCCGCTGGATAAGGCTTTTCCCTTGGAACTCACCATTTTAGGGTGGCAAAATCCCAAAAAAACCCATCCGCATCTTACCCACCTTCTGGAGGGATACAAAACTGGGCAAGTTCTCTTTTCGGATATGGAGAGCCCAATTAAATTCACCACAGATGATTCAGAAAAAGGCGCCATTATTCACGATGAACTCATCATCAAACCTACTCCCTTTAGGGAATATCTAACCCAAATAATTGAAAAAATTGGAGAATTGGAGGTGGTACATGATGTTTCACTTCCCACCGGTGAAGAATTATTATCCTTAATCCGCACAACCATCAAGAGCCATCTCTCCGACGCACTATCCCGATTATCAAATCCTACAACCGGTGGACTGGAGTCAGGCATTTTTGAAGAAATTCGTCCGGACCTGGAATTATTGAATCTTTACAAATACTACTTGGAAATCGAAGACGCAGTAATCGTGTGTCCCGAATGCCATCGATGGTATCCGGTCTTTGAGGCTATACCGCAACTCCTTCCCGACGGCATCCGTAAACCCGAGGAAGATGCAGCCTTTGTAGATAAATGGGGATCGAAATTCTCATTTCCGGCTTCTTCCTAGTTTTCATTTCCACGCTCAAATTTGTAAAAATATTACTGAAAATGAAAAGAGAATGAAGAAATAGGCACCACGCATCCGTGAAATCAAAATACCCTATAGATTTAATAATTCTATGTTTTCGAGATGCAATTTGCCCACCAGGGTAGCTTTTGAAGCAGAATCAAGTTCACAACCCGAAGCAACCAAAAAACCTCTAAATTCTTTGTGATATTTTTGCTCAACAAATTTTTTCTTCGCAATTAATCGTTGAGCTTTGTCTTCATCCCTTAAAACGGCGGTGATTTCCACAATAATGGGGGGATCTAAAGAAATGCCATCAATTTCAACCGTAGTTGTTGCCGATGAAACAGAATAAGTCGGATCCTCCAAAGTATCACCTTTCAATACAAGTTTTGTGAATCCTTCTCCTAATAGAACCCGCTCCACCATATTACGGCCGAATTGTTCCAAAGATTTACCCATTTGACTGGAAATATCCTTCACCATATACAGTAATTGGTTTTGGGAAGATTCGAAATTGTCAAAACGTTCATCCATACGAGCAAAACGTTCATCCATACGTTCCATTGCTTGCTGAAACTGATCCGTTGTCATCAATTTACTACGTTCTTCTAATTCCGCTTTCAATCGGCGACTGACAATTTCTTCGAGTTTTTCAACTAACTCGGGCTCTAATCGGCTGGTCATTCTTCTGTATTACTATAGGGGATGCGACCTTTAATTTTTATTGCTTGGATCGATTTTTCTCTTTCGTTTCCCTGTTATGTAACCCAACTAACGGCAAAAAGTGCACCCGCAACCTACAACACTCCTAACCACATAGATTCTTAAGAGATATTATTATACATCGGGAATTCGAGCAGCCCCCATACTTCTAACATAGAAAAAACTTTGCCAATGAAGGATTCTGAACCAAAAATCTCCCCTCCCAAAATATATACGAATCTTAGATTTGTGCTCATTTTAATGACACAATATACCCCCTTTTTTACGTCTTCTATAACTGATGCATCCACTCATTATCGAATTAGTTCATTTCTTTTACTATCCACCCCTTAATTCGGTGATCCCCGTTTCCATAAACTTTTTTATTGAGCCAACTTTTACAAATATTAGCGAAATTCACTCGTGAGTGAGTAAGTGGATCAATCGATTTCCAAGTCCACGGTTTCTATTCCGATGAAAATTCACTAAGCCTTGTAATGTAGTGGCCAGTAAATCGATGTATCATCGACTAGCCAAAAGCATGGCGGGCCTTGACCCCGCTCACCTAGGTTCGAATCCTGGCAAGGCTATCGTTTTTCTCCTTTCTAAACAATAAAACTAAACATTTGGGATTAAATTATTAATGCATTATCTTGTACCGTAAAAAAGAAGAGACTTTTGTATTTTTTTGTAATGGTTAATATAGTATAAATTGAATTGTCTCATTGATCGATGTTTCCTAATGATTATAATTGAAAGGGAGGCAGATTTCTTTATGCTACTGAGAAAATATGATACAATCGATTCTATTGTTCAAGAAATTGGTCTGCATGCAAATAATGTGTACTTTATTTACGTGAGAAATAAGTGAAGAAGGACCAAATGGGGCTTTTTTCTCATGATTTTTTTTAGCAATATTTTTAAATTAGGATCTCTAAACTCAGAAATGTGAGATCAAAAACAATTGGTTCAAGTTCATTCTATAAAATCCTACTCTTGATTACGTTAGTGCTTTTCATGGTTATTGGAGGAATGCTCCAAATTCTTGGATCCAAACAAGTTGAACAGAACGGACCAACTATTGAAGTTCAGTGTCAAATCGGTTGGTCTGGGACTAATGAATATGACACATTTTACAACTTATCAAGTACACCACAGAACTATTCAGTTAGTCCAATTATGAATTATAACATAATGTTGGAAAAAAACCAATTCTATTTCTATTTTTCCCATAATGAAGGTGAAAATAAAGATCCAATCTTTGTGGTTCTAATCCTTGAGATAGAGGGTGACGAAGTAAATTTAGTTGCATTCAATATAGACTCCGATTATAGTTTACGAGAAGAATCGAATCTAAGAGAGACTCTACCATATGTTATTACAGGTACAGGTCAAGATGATAAATCAGATTGGCAAGATTCTTGGAGGATTGATATTTTCACCTATAGCTTGTAACGCTTTGAAACTATCATTTTGGAGTTTAATGTTGTGCTTGAACGAAAGAGAAATGATTTTTTTCATTTTATCCAAAAAAGTGTCATCATCATCTATTATTAGTATCTGCAATTTGATAAATCAACTCGTAATATGTGTATTTGATTAACTACTAGTTTTATTAAAAGTTTGTTAAAAGTATTTGAATAAATCTTTTAATTTTTTCCATTTTTCTGTAAAAAACAGAATTTAGCTAAAAGAAGGAAATAAATATAGAAATACCTATTAAAATTAATTCTAATGAGAATAATTAGTTAAAATCACTATATTTCATAATTTTGGTTAATTCCATTTCTCAATACAAAAAATATCAAATTTTCCAAAAAAGTGGTCAATTATAATGTACTTATTATTTTAAATAACATTGTAGATTGAATA
>JABCSI010000021.1 GCA_018238965.1 Promethearchaeota archaeon | reverse complement strand
TGCATCAACCCTCTGTGTACGAGGAATCTTTTCTACGTAAGTGGAACGGATTTACCATGATAAACAGCCTCTTTCGTACTAGAAGCAAAGATGGACTCATGGGAAGCCCACTCCTTTAGGTGTGGGTTGTTCACTACCGCTAAAATTCATCTTGAATTGAATATTGTCGTAGGAAAAAATTGAATGTGATAGAAGCAGGAAAAAATTGAATTTATTAGTGGTAAGGGATGAGTATCCAATAGAAAATCGGAATTAAACGATCCTACTAAAATACATCCAAAATTGGAGTTGGAGGCCCCAGCTGGTGAACCGATTCAACATATGCTTGTGGGCAGACCCTTCCGAAACAGTCATTGAGAAGAATATACCATGCCTTCAAAGAGTGGTCAATGTCTATCCCTTGGGATATCTTTTCACCAAAATCTTCGGCAATTGCATCGATTTCAATATCAAAATGTGGTGTGTTGGAAGGAATTATCAGTACGATTGTAAAACGCTTCCACCCCTTCGGACTCAAAGGATCAACAGTTTTGAACTTTTTTATCCGAATCGTGTAAGGAGTTCCATGTTTACTATCGACGAATAAGGCTAAATCATTGGTTCGGGAGGAAATACTGTCTTGGAGAATATTATATTGCAGGATGCTATCAAATGCTGCAAAATTAATTGAAATACCCAAAAATTGCGAACCGAGCTCATTATGATTATAAGAAAGCGCAATTCCGATTTCTGTCTCATCAATTTCATCGATATCATTTGATTGAAGTGGTGGATTCATTATTTTTTCTTTTCCTCTTATTGGTCCTTTTGGTCCTATTGGCTCAATTATTGACCAAACATCGATACTGTAAATTAACATCGCTGAAATAAAGATAATTGGCTCAAGAATTGGTCGGAAAAATAAGATAACTATTCAGTTATCCTAATTCCCTATATTCTTAGAGTGAATTTATGTATTTATTCGCAGTTACTTAGAACAATTCCAAGAAATAAATTTATATAAGTACAATGGAAAAAAATCGTATTTGGTAATAACTGGTATCAGGTAGTTCTTGGAAATAAATGGTAGATCATTCTTGATAGCGGGGAATAAAGCCTTCGTGCATTAATAATTTTGTCGCATCTCGAGATTCGGTTATTAATTTCCACGCAATTGCTGTGGCTTCTTCTTGACTCAATTTTATTCGAGCGATATTCTGTTTGATTGCCATTTGCCCGACTGCAACCGCTTCCCGAATAAAAACCTCCGAATCGTCCATCGTAGGAACAATATATTCGGCATGAATACCCCGCTCTTCTGCATAATAGGCTAATTCTTCGGCCGCTGCAATACACATCTCATCAGTAATAGTGGTTGCCCGCACATCCAAGGTTCCGCGGAAAATTCCCGGAAATCCGATGGAATTATTGACCTGATTGGGAAAATCGGATCGACCCGTGGCCACCACAACCGCACCTGCCTCCTTGGCATCCCAGGGGAATATTTCGGGAACAGGGTTCGCACATGCAAATACAATGGGTTGATCTACCATCTTTTTCACCCATTCGGGTTTTACTACTCCAGGTCCCGGCCGTGAGAGTGAAATTAGGACATCAGCCCCTTCCAAGGCTTCGGGTAAAAGACCTTGAAGTTGTTCGGGATTACTGTTTTGGACGATTTCATATTTATAATTGGCGGAATCCTTCAAATCGGGACGATCCTTATACAGAATGCCCTTCGAGTCCACAAAAACTGCTTTCCGTATGTCAAAACCTGCGGTGCGGAGTAATCGTTGGATGGCAAAATTGCTGGCGCCCACACCATTAAATACAATTCGCACATCTTGCTTCTTCTTATTGACCACCTTAATTGCATTAAGCATCCCCGCAACTGTAACGGTGGCCGTCCCCTGCTGATCGTCGTGCCACACGGGAATTTTCACATCGGGATCCTTACGCAGGGTATCGAGCACCTTGAAACATTTTGGCTTGGAAATATCCTCTAAATTAATCCCGCCGTATGTTGGTTGGATCCATTTGACCAACTGAATGATATCTTCGGCAGACATGTCGGGTCCGACACACAAGGGAGTTGCATCGACACCACCGAGATACTTAAACAGCAGAGCCTTTCCTTCCATTACAGGTAACCCAGCTTGTGGCCCGATATCCCCCAGTCCAAGCACGCGCGTACCATCGCTGACTACGGCAACGGAATTCCATTTTGAAGTGTGGACGTAAACTTGTTCTGGATTTTTGTATATATCCATACAAGGTGCCGCAACTCCAGGGCTATACCATACACCAAAATCATCAAAACTCCGTACTTCACACCGGGGTAAGACTTGCATCTTTCCTTGATAAAAGGGGTGCATTTTCATTGCCTTCAGCCCGGGCTCTTTCGATTTCTGGATCAATTCCTCTTTCGAAAATTTTTGTTCCGTAGTCATCATGGATTTATGCTTTAGATTATTTTTATTGTTTTATCAAAGACATTTTTTGAATTCCTAAAAATCAAAAAATATATAGATTTTCCAGCAACTTGATGCCTCAACCTCCTCATAATTCACTTTCCCCCCTATAGAGAATAAAAATCAGAGATGCGCTTAAACATACATATCTTTTTTTAAAGTAACGACTACAATTGATCTAGATAATCGATATTCGAGGGAAGGATGGGTAAAAAATATGAATAATAATATTTATGATATTGCTATCATTGGAGCGGGCGTTGTTGGAAGCGCTATTGCACAACGGCTTGCAAAATATGAGTTAAAAACCATTTTACTGGATAAAGAGGCGGATGTTGCGATGGGAACCTCAAAAGCAAACTCCGGGATTATACATCAGGGATATTTCACTTCTAAAGGGACATTAAAGGAAACTCTTTGTCTACGGGGAAGTGCCTTGTTTAATGAGCTCTGTCCACAATTGGATGTTCCGTTTAAACGCACCGGGGCTTTGTTTTGTGCCACAACTAAGAATGAATTGAAAACATTGGAAGGAGAATTTAAAAACAGTCAAGAACGGAATGCACCGGCCGAATTTATTGATGATCGGGGAAAAATTAAGAAACTCGAACCGCTTCTAAAGGAATCCGTTATCGCAGTCTTACATTTTCCAGAAGCGGGGATTCTGGTCCCATGGGATTTAACTATTGCTTTGGCAGAACATGCCCTTCTAAATGGAGTTGAATTAAAACTGCAGTTCGAGGTGGCGTTTATCAAGAAAAACGATGAGATTTTCACCATCCATTCCAGTGAAGGAGAAAAAATCCAAGTAAAAACCATTATCAACGCAGCGGGTCTATATTCTGACAAAATTGCCAAAATGATCGGCGATGAAAGTTTTAACATTATTCCAAGAAGAGGGCAGTATATCATGTTTGATAAGCATTCTTTAAACCTTCAGAAAATCCTATTTCCGACACCCACGGTGGTTTCCAAAGGAATTGTGGTCGGTCCGACGATGCACGGCAATTTTTACGTAGGACCGAATGCAAATGAAGTAGATTCTAAGGAAGGCACCAACACATCCATAAAGGGATTGAACGAAATCCTCACGGGAGGGTCAAAATTAGTTGATTTGCCCCTGCGGAAACATATCACAAATTTTGCAGGCCTTCGGGCATCCACTTTACGCCATGATTTCATTATTGAACCCTCTAAACAGGATGGACAGTTTATTCACGCAGCCGGAATTGATTCACCGGGATTAACTTCGAGCCTTGCCATTGCGGAACGGGTTGAGGAAATTTTACAGAAAGACTGCGGATTTACTTTTTCGAAAAGGACTCAGTATATTCCTACGCTATCCTCCCAGATTCGGATGGAGAACCTGAATGAAGAAGAATTGAAATCCAAAATCGCCGAAAACCCCCAATGGGGTAATATCGTGTGCAGGTGTGAAATGGTGTCCGAAGCAGAAATCGTCGAGGCTTGCCACCGTCAGATCCCTTGTACTAACACAGATATGGTGAAGCGAAGGTTAAGACCGGGTATGGGGCGCTGTCAAGGTGGATTCTGTCAAGCCAAGATAATGAAAATTATTTCTCGGGAACGGGATATGCTTTATGAAAAAGTAACCAAGACCGGCGGAAAATCCTATTTGGTCTTCAACCGAACCAAAAATCTCGGTTCAGAGATATTCAATGGAGATCACCTCTAATGGAAACTGATATTGTGGTTATCGGTGGCGGTCCCGCGGGACTGGCGGCCGGATTGGCAGCCCAGGAAAACGGCTCAGAAGTGATTATAATCGAACGGGATCACGAACTTGGTGGAATATTGCAACAATGCATCCACAATGGCTTTGGTCTCAAACATTTTAAGGAAGAACTTACCGGTCCTGAATATGCACAGCGTTTTGTTGATTTAGTGAAGGATTCACCTATCCACGTAATGCTTAATTCCATAGCCCTTTCCATCACACCCGACCATCAGGTTGTTGTGATGAATGGAAAACAGGGCATAGTCCATATCCAAGCAAAAGCGATCATTTTGGCGATGGGATGTAGGGAACGTACCCGAGGTGCAATAAATATACCCGGAACCCGTCCTGCAGGGATATTTCCTGCGGGTCAAGCCCAGCGGTTTATTAATATTGAGGGCTATCTGCCAGGTCATCGTGTGCTAATCCTCGGAAGTGGAGATATCGGCATGATTATGGCCCGTAGGTGCACCCTAGAGGGTATGAAAGTCCTCGGGGTAGCGGAAGTTCTCCCGTATCCCAGTGGTTTAAAACGTAACCAGGTTCAATGCCTAGACGATTATGGTATTCCCCTATATCTTCGCCACACGATAATCGATATTCGTGGAAAAGAACGTGTTGAGGGTGCCACCATTGCCCAAATCGATGAAAAATGGCGCCCGATCCCCGGGACTGAAAAATATTTCGACTGCGATACTATTCTGTTTAGCGTCGGATTGATCCCGGAGAATGAAATCTCTGTTCAGGCGGGGATTTCCATTGCACGCAACGGAGGACCAGATGTCAACGAATACCTTCAAACTACCCTTCCTGGAATATTTGCGTGTGGAAATGTATTACAAGTCCATGATTTAGTTGATTTCGTTACCGAAGAAGCCCAACATGCAGGTGAGAATGCGGCTTTATACGCACAAGGTAAACTGGATATTCCCACACCTTCCCCCGAACAAAAAATTACTATCTTACCGGGTGAAAATGTTGGATATGTGGTTCCCGAGCGAATTGATGGTTTGCAAACTGAAAAAATAGTGAAATTTACCTATCGTGTGAAAAATCCAAGGTCGAATATCCGCACCCAATTGGTTTCAAACGGGAAGGTAATTTATACTCGTCGCCATAAGTTTGTGCTACCCTCAGAGATGATAAGCATCCGAGCCAAATTAAAACCAGAAGATGTGGAGGGCGAGATAATCGTGAATGTGATTGAAAAAGAACAATTGGTTAATATTATTGAAAGAACCATGATGGAGGAGAACTAGGATGGAAACTTCGCCACTATCACCAAAATCCCAAGAACGGAAGGATGAACGTGAAATAATCTGTGTTGTATGCCCAAATTCCTGCAGACTTACTGTATGGAAGGATTCTGAGGATAAAGTTCAGATCACCGGAAACCAATGTGCAAGGGGATTAGCCTACGGTGAAAATGAGTATTTGCATCCCGTCAGAATGGTGATTACGACAATGCGAATAGAAGATGCCCCCTTTCCCGTAATCCCTGTGCGGAGTAAAGAACCAATTCCAAAAGATTTGATTTTCCAGGCCATTAAAATAATCAACAAAAACAAGTGCCGTTCCCCAATCAAGGTGGGGGATATTTTAATCGAAAATATTCTGGATACGAAAATTAATATCATTGCTTCCAGAAGTATGGCCTGACGAATGAATTGAGCGAATAAATGGGACAAATCGACCCAAAAGTTCTATTTTTTAATTTTTTTTGTTGCTTTTTACGGGTAGTGCACTTTTTGAAAGATGGGGAAATTCCAGTTGTTTGCTTTTCCATTGTTTCTGGAAATCAGGAGGGAGTAAATCCAAAAAATTTCGGTAATCGCTTTTCTTGGCGGGTCCCCCATAATAATATTCAGATTTCTCAGTAGTAAGAATTAAATCTTTAGTAACGAACGAACGGGGGGCAACTGCAACATTTTCGCTCAAGCGAGAGCCCGGAGCCATGATACCGGTCGCATTTAATGTGGAGTTTTTTTCCATTGTGACCTTTTTCAATGTGAGGTTTCCGAAAATCGAGTCGACAACATGACCGGACACAGTGCACCCATTCTCAATCACCGCCCCGTCCCCGAGTTCGGAAAATTCCAGAGCAACATAGGCATCACCGTAATAGGCGTTTTTATGGATTTCGTTCCCCGCCATATCACGGAGAACATAGTTTACCATCCAGGGAAAGATGGATTTTTTAGCCCAAAACACGGGCAATTTATACATGAAACCTCTCAAATGGTAGTATTGGAGGTCACGATCGGCCACGTTTTTGGCAGTGAATTCCCGAGAGTAGACCCCTTCCCGAGGTGGGCTCTGTTTATCATAATACAGATTCAATAATCGGCAAAATTTTGAACACGACCAAATTACGATGAAGAATCCTAATATAAATAAAATTGGAGCAAGTAGAACTTGTAATTGCCATGAAACGTAAAAATAAGAATATATTGCAACGACTCCCCCAAGAAAAATCACCAATACTACAAGGGGCATAATAAATTGATATAGATTAATATAAAAAAATGGCATTCGTGGAATTGCGACCTTCTTATCGTCCCATTTTTCAGCCAATTCCTCAGCCGTAAAGTATTTATGCTTTGAAAGATGGCGGTGCTGCCTCTTAAAGAGATGATGAGTAGATTTATGGGATTCCTCGTCGGAATGCGACATTATACTCATGTAATGAATACATGTTAATATAATTTTTGCGCTAAGAATTTGCGGCTCTTTCTTTAAGATATTTGTAGAGTGCTTCCGGATTATTGGTTATGATGCTATCCACTCCAATGGCCACTAACTTATCCCACATTTTTGGATCATCAATGGTCCATGGATTGATAGATAGAGCATTCTTATGAGCACGGGACAACAATGAAGGCGTAATGAATAGATGATGGGGATTAATCCCTTGGGCTTCGATTGAGAGAGCGTTATCAATAAATTTTCCTTTACGAAAAGCGTTAAGAATGTTCTTGATAATACTCTCGCCATTGGGTTCGAGGGCAGCAATCGTGAGCGATGGATTTAATTTATGCATGATTTGCAATTCCGCATGAAGAAAACTCGAAATCATCACCTCTTCTTCCATTCCAAATTCATGAACGATATCATTGATAAGAGAAGTTATACCTTTTTGCTTAATTTCTATATTTATGCCGATTCTCCCTTTGCACAGTCTGCAAACTTCCCGTAACGTGGGTATTTTTTGATCTCCCTTCAATTTAATGCCTTGAATTTGCTCCAAGGTCGATTTTTCAACATTAAGTTTTTGGGATGATACTCGTATTGTTGTCCGATCGTGAATAACAACAACATGGTGATCCGATGAGGCATGCACGTCCAATTCAATGTAATCCGCCTTGGCTTCTATTGCTTTTTCAAAGGCAAGTAATGTATTCTCAGGATATTTGGCGCTAAATCCACGGTGAGCATGAATAGAAACCCCAAATGTTTGTTTCATAATTTTTCAACTCGGTTGGACAAAAAAAGAAGATGAAAATGAACCACTACGAATTTACAGCCTTATCTTGAAGGTAATCATATAGGGCTTGGGGGTTATCGGTAATGATTCCATCCACTCCTGCAGCTACCATCTCATCCCAGATCTTAGGATCATTGACAGTCCATGGATGGAAATATAAACCATTTTCATGGGCCTGTGTGCATAATGAAGGAGAAAAATCAGTGTGGTGAGGATTTAAACCACAAGCATTGACTTTGAGAGATTTCTTGATGTAACCTTTAACACGACCGCCTTTGGCTTCAAGTGTTGCACACATAAGCAAAGGATTTAATTTGTGCATGAGTCCCAATTCTCCATGAAGAAAACTCGAAATCATTACATCTTTTTCCATACCGAATTCATGAACGATATCATTGACAAGAGAAGTTATTCCCAATTGCGTGATTTCAATGTTCAAACCTATTTTCCCTTGGCATAGTTTACAAACTTCCCGTAAGGTAGGGACTTTTTGATTTTCGGGTAATTGTATACTCTTTATCTGTTCCAAAGTCGAATCCGCGATGATTAGGGGTTGAGAATCTACAGCTACTCGCTCTGTGTCAAGATCATGCATAACGACAACATGATTATCCGATGAGGCACGAACATCCAATTCAATATAATCCGCCTTAGCTTCTATTGCTTTTTCAAAAGATAGTAGTGTATTCTCTGGATATTGGGCGTTAAATCCCCGATGGGCTTGAATTGACACATCGAAGGTTTTCCGTAATGGTGGTGGAGTTGAAGAGTCCATAAATCACAATCAGAATTGAAGCGTATAAAATTATCGGTTTTTCATTTAATCCTTTCAAAATAAAAATATAAATTTAAAAACGTTAATTTTGTTAATTATTTGAGGATTTAATATATGACACTTAACATTTTTCCAGATCTTGCCAAATTACCGACTTCGGAAAAAATTCTTCTCTTAGAACGATTGTGGGATAGTATTAGAGCCGATGATTCAGAAATTATAGTCCCGAACAGCCATAAGAAAGAATTGGATAAACGTTTGGAAACCCTCAATCCTGATTCTCTTTTATCACTCGATGAGTTAAAGAACCGAATCGAGAATCGAAAATGACATATTCTTAATTTTGGGATGGTTTCACCACGCACGGGATCCGAGATTAATAAGAGAGTCTCTTCAGAACCGAAAAATTTTGAATCCTTGATGCATATTTGCGAAAATTAAAAAGTTGAATTCCCTATTATTTTTATAAGGAGAATTTGGAAATGCGATTAAAATCTTTTAAGGGCTCCGTAATGGGAGATGACATCGGAAGGTTAGATGATAACTCCGAAGGCTTGGGCATTCCAAAAATCCTTCTGATGGAATGCGCCGGATTACAGGCGACAGAACATCTCCTAAAGCAATATTCACTCCCCGAGAGCAGTAAGATTGCCATTTTCTGTGGAACAGGGAATAATGGAGGAGATGGTTTCGTGATTGCGCGCCATCTTGCCACCCGTGGATATCAAGTCCAGGTTTTTCTATGTGGAATTCCCGCAAAGATTCGGACTCCGGAAGCGCAACAGAATTGGAAACTATTGGCAAGGCTCCCCTTGAATATCCAAATCAAAATTCTATCCGATTCGTCACTGTTCCCTCCCACTTTGGCAAATTCCCTGAACCAATCCACAGCACTTGCGATCGATGCATTATTGGGAACAGGTATTTCGGGGACAATTCGGGAACCCATTAAATCCGCCATAAATTTAATCAATTCTCTAAAAATACCAAAAGCATCTATCGATATTCCCTCGGGAATGGATCCCGATACCGGAACAGTTCCGGATGTTGCCGTTCAATGTGATTTTCGAATCACCTTTCATCGTGAAAAAATTGGATTATCCGGCGCTCTCCATACTGAAATTGCACCAATCGGAGTCCCACTTGAGGCGGAGTGGTTTGTGGGTAAGGGAGATTTGCGTCGTGGCTTGAGACGAAGAAATCCCGAAGATCATAAGGGACAGTATGGAAGATTATTAATTATCGGAGGATCCGAAACATACTCGGGCGCGCCATCCCTAGCGGCCTTAGCGGCCGTAGAGTTTGGCATTGATTTGGTATCCTTACTGGTGCCCACCTCTGTTGCTTCTCCAATCCGTTCCTTTAGCCCAAATTTAATTGTTAGGGAGGGTCAAAGTGAAACCTTAACGGAAAAAGATCTCCCCCTTGCCCAAGAATTGTGTTCGAGGGCTGATGCCGTAGTTCTTGGTCCTGGTATCGGAAATTCCAATGAAACGGGAACTTTTTGCAAAAATCTCATCAAGTGGATAAACACAAAAAACATTCCATGTGTTATTGATGCCGATGCATTAAAATCCTTGGGCGATTTAATCCATTCAGAACAATTTTCTTTCAAAAACCCGAATATTGTCTACACGCCACACGTTGGGGAACTGAAACAACTTCTGCAAATATCAAAATTACCTCCAAACGGAGAATACGGGGAAATGGCATCCTTTTTAGTTGAAAAATTCCAAAACATTAAGGGAATATGTGTTTTGAAGGGTAAGAATGATTATATTGTCAATAATTACACCACACAACCCAAGAATAAGGAACATAATGGAAATGTGGGAGATGAAGGAAATAAGGGAAGTAATGGCAATGAGGGAAAAGACCTTCAACCGCACCATCTACGAATAAACCGAACCGGATGCCCAGAAATGACCGTGGGAGGAACTGGCGATATTCTTGCAGGGTTGACCGGAGCCTTTCTTGCTATTGGAGTATCTCCCTTTAATGCAACAATATGTGCAACTTATCTGAATGGTCGCTTAGGAGAAGAAGCAAAGGAAAAATATGGCAACCGAATTCAAGCGACAGATTTGATACACGCGTTACGACCCTATCTTAGAACTAAAAACTTTTTCAATTAAAATAATTTTTAGCAGATCAGATTATTATATATATATAGGAGTACAAACAGAATGCAAGTGTTTATTGTAAAGGGCAATGGCGAAGCGCACGAGTTAAAGGATCAAGTTCCAATCAAGAAATTATTGGACAGCAATGAGTGTTATATTTTATCAGATGATACCAATCGAGTCGTCTATTTATGGATCGGGCAAAACGCCAAAGTACGATCGAAATTCAACGGAGCTCGGACATCTCAAACTGTTAGAAGCCAAGTTGGGCTGAATTACCGATCTATTTCACTGGAAGAGGAGGATACCAATAAAGACCCCGAATTCCTTGAGGCTATCGAAAATATGCCCACCGATGGATTTGCGAAAGAGGTGATAGATGATGGAGAGGATGTTAAATTCGATATAGATCCATCATCTTCGGGTCCTATGAAAAATGCGCCTTCCTATGCACAATTGATGAACACCAAGTATAATAGCTCCATTGAACAGACAGGACCGTTATATACAGGTGGTGGAGATTCGACAACTTCCCAATCATCCCCAGAAAATTACCAAAGTCGAGAAAATCTTGATAATATCATCCATCTTTTGGATGAAGATGAAGTTCCGGCTGGATACGAACGTGAAATGGTGATAGTGGGAGATAAATCATATTCTGTCACTGAGAAAAAGCAGCCATTCTTGGGTAAAGTTTCCGTTGAACGGATTTTGGAACCCATCTCAACTCTCCCAGAAGGTTTATTCCTTGCTGAGGGATATGTTCCCCGGGTCTTGGTAAAAAATCAAGTAGTAATTGCAATTGAATTCCTAAGAAAAATCTAATATATTTATTAACAAGTACCACTAACAGTATATCTACAATCGAGAAGAGGAAAACAATGTCATTAAAAGAACAAGATGCTGCGAATCTTAGTGCCTATTTGAGTAATATCACACAAAATACTGAATTGGAAGCATTAGCGCTCGTTTCAAAGGAAGGTATGAGGCTAGCATTCTCGGCAATTCCCGGCTACCAAGTAGATCCTGATAGTCTCTGCGCCATGGGAGCAGTATTACTCCAGAGTGGTAGCGATTCAATCACAAAGATCGGCTTTAATAAGTTAATTGAGGTTGTGCTGCGGGGAAAGAAGAGTTTTATGGTCATTTCTGCGGCCGGACGCTTTTTCCTTATTGGGGCATCCCGGACCATCCGTGATCTTGGCAAAACAGTGGCAGTTTTCAGATTTTATGCAGGTAAAATTAGTGAAACTTATCCAAAAATTTAAATCTTCATTTTTGGTTTAATTTCATTGGAAATTAAATAAACACGTTTTTTTCTTAATACCAAAATTGGAATTTTCAGCATTTTTGGGGGTTTTTTATGCGGATTCAAGTACAACCAACCTTTATTCTTGAGCAATTTCCCGGGACCGAAATGAATGATCTTGACGCTCACAAAATCGGTCTTCCCGAGGGTGGTATAATCCGAGTTTTGGCTGGAAGCAAAAAAAATAAGCATTTTTTCACGGTTAGGATGAAAATTAACCCCGAAATACCGGAAGGAACAATTGCAACACCGATTTTATTTGAGTCAATGCCTTTCCCTATAAGTAGTGGCGTGATCGTGGAAAATGGAGCGAAATTTTTGAGTCCCTCCGAAGGTTATAAGAAATATAAACTGAATGAAAATTCATTGAAAAGTCAATCGCAGCTCTTGGGAGAGTTTCTCCATGCAAAAGCGCCAATACCTACTCCGGAGGATGAAGATTTATTTAAAACCGTAATAATAAAGCAAAATCCCATGGATAAACAAGACAATACAGAAGATATTGAAATTTCGAAGAATGTAGAAATTACGGATAATGTAGAGATTACAGAGAATATAGAAATTACGGAAGATATAGAACTAACTGAAAAAATAGAAATAACAGATGATTTCGATCTCGTACCTGAACCCGATATCGTCGAAGGGGCAGACAAGCAGACCCCCGGAAATAAACCTGATTTTAATGAAATTGCCTCGGAATACGAGGACATATTAGTGGAGACAACAGATGATGCAGCAGATGGTAGGGATTCGATACCACTTCCTGTAGAAGAATTCGATGATTCGGAGTACCACGATAGCATTGATATTTACGAATTGGTTGAAATTAAGCCAGATTCCCACATTGCACATTTTAAACTTTCCAATCACAATTTGGACGGCTGTGTTGTAATCAGTCCCAATTTTGCCCAAAAACTTCATGTTTTCCCTGGTGCTTTTGTTGCTTGGGAAGATCCCATTACCCGAGGAGATGGGATCGCCATGGTATTACTCGAAGAAATGGATGACGATACCCTTGTAATGGATTTAGAGACTGCTTTTGAATCAGATATCGCTAAAAAACCCGACCATCGAATTATTATTTATTCCATGGAACCACCCATCATTAATGTGAAAGAGATCACACTGAGACCCATTCCTAAGGAAGAAATTCAAGGAAGGATAATATTGAATTATCGGAATGCAACTGCATTAGGGTTTGCCAAAGGGGATATTGCGGCGATTTTACGACCGGGTTCATCTTTCACAGTGTATGCAAAGATCCAATTGTCGCACGAAATCCCAGATGACGAATTCCATATTGATCCAAATCTTATCAATAATCAATTGGGACAATCGGATTTATTAGTTATTCAAAAACGTAAGAAATTAGTTCTAAACCTCGAAAAATTCAGAGTTTTTGCCAAAATTCCCATTGATTATGTGGGAAACCACGAGAAACTTGCCTCAACTATAAAAAGTCGAATAGAGGTAATCCGGATCCATTTCATGAAATATTTCATTTATCCAGGTATCTCCATTAAACATCCAGATTTTGAGGCAGAATTCTTTTTTAAATCCTGTAAACCCGCTTTGGGACCGCAAGAAATAGGAAATTTGACACCAACGACCCAGATTGAGATCGAATTTGAGGAATTGGAAATCTTTGATACGATTTTTCTGCTTGATATTAGTCGATCGATGAATTCCCAAGACGTTTGGATTGATAAAGAGTATTTTGAATTTAAGAAGATGGAAGTATTTTTAAAACAACTGAATATTCCATCACCTTTCCTAAAATTCAAGCCAGAAATCTATGCTCGGAGACATACCGTGGCGACCTTCTTCATCCTCCTTTATATCTTAGAAAAATTATCCCGAAAAATTGGGGAACGAACATCCTTATTTACATTTGCGGATAAAACCCATTTAATTTCGACTGTGGCCAATGACCCATGGATTGATTCGACAATTCCGAGTTCGGGGATTCTAAAATCATATGTCCTTTCCCTGATGCATAATGCAATTGAGATCAGTGGCCAATCTACCAATGTTAAAGATTCACTTATCCATTGTAATGAGTTGATAGACTACATACACGCAGAAGATCCTAATCGCCCGATTTCTATAGTTTTTATTACAGATGGTTCTACGAACGATTTTGCGGATTTTCATGAACACCTGCACCCTTCCTTCAAACAGGGAAATATCCGGATGAAAATTTTAGATTTGGGAGGAACTCTTTTACAATCAGTTATCCCAGAAGAATTTCTTGACTATATTCAATTTCATATAATCAATTCATTTCAAGATTTCATACCCCTTTACAAAAAGTTAGCCAAATCGTTCGAATATCGAATTGAATAAAAATATTTATCGATATTAGAATAAATTGAAATAATTATAATAGGGAGGGGCGTTTTTAGTCTTAATTTTATACCCAATTTCGTTTTTTGGAAGTTTTTTGAGATTTATCATCCTGATCTTTTAAATTTAATCTCGAATGGGCGATATCAATTTCTGTAACTTTATCCAATTTGCAGTGAACTTTCTTTGACCATTGTCCTTCTACTCCTGCTTTATCGAGTAATATTGCGTGAAAATCCTTCCATTTTAGTTTTGAAGAATCAAAATGCTGTTCCAACTGGTTTGAACGTTTATCCACATAGTGAAAATATTGGGTCTCCCTTTGTAAATTTTGCTCTACATCAATCGCAAATGATTGGAAAGGCGCCACGTCCCCCGAAAATTCTTTTTGAAATAATTGGGAATATTTTCGATTGAAAATTTCTTGCAAATTTGTTAATTTCTCTTGTACGTAGTTGTTATTCAAATCATTGGATGTGATCAGAATCATAATAAATTTTAAGGATAAATTGTAGGAGATCTTGAGATTTTTTAAGCGAATATACTCAATATTCTCATCAGTTAACTCTTGTGATATGGTCAATACAGCGAATAAATAACCAGAGAGTATACTGGAATCAAATTGGTTGGGAAATTCTTGAAAAGTTTGCTCGAAAATGCAAAGTCCACTATCTCTGTGAATGATGAGATACTTATGAACATCTTTCATACATTAAAGTATGCTTCCTCATCCTTAATTTTTTCTCTCTCGGGTGTCAAAATGCTTTCAAATTTCTTATATAAGATCGTTGCATATAATCACCTAGAACATGCCATATCTGGACGAAAGGAATAATTTAGGATTGATCAGTGAGCACTTAAAAGAGATGGGGGTACCTTTTGAATTCAAGGATATAGGAGGAGAACCATCAGGCGAGATATTTCCTGCTATAATTTGCACTTATCGATGTAATAAACTTGATTTTGACGTTATTTTGTATAACCTTACGAAGTGGATTCATGTGAAATGCATGGTTATGAATCTAGCTGATTTTGCAGATGATAATCTTCTAGCGATATTTGGAATTTCTCTGGAATTAAACTACGACCTCCCCGAAGTAACCTTCTCCCAACATAGCCAAAAACTCTATATTGAAGTAGATTGCCTAGTAGGCATAAAACAAGACGATTTTGCGGAGGAATTTAATTCCATTGGTGATGGCATTGACATGTTAATGAATATTCTGAATAAACAGAAGGAAATTAGTCTAGAAAGTACTTCTGGTCAGCTCGATCCCAACTCGATTCCAAAGAAATTATCCGCATAACAAATAAAACGGGTATTGTTGCGTGATTATCGGTGGATGAAGATTTACAAATGGAGAAGCAAACTCGCTCAACACACTCAACTCGCTCAGATCGCTTCCGAGAGTGTATAGGTGGAATTTTTAAATTTCTTTCTGGTCGATCTCCTAAAAAAACATATGCCATTTCAATGAGCATTATCATCATCATACTTATAGCCACAAATATTTATGCCATTCTTGCATTTCCAACTACTTATTCATTTCTCAGACGCAGTGTGAGTAGCTTGGGAAACCGGTTGAAGAATTCCGATGGCCACATTATTTGGAGCATTGGTATGTGTTTTGCTGGAATATTTCTCATTCCTTATGTATTATTCCTATATCGAAAATTCCGACCAATCGCCCGGATCACTTCAATCGTCAGTACATCGATTCTAATTCTATCTTGTATCGGAATTTTTGGAGTGGGCATTTTTTCGGAAGATACCGGATGGATACATTATGTATTTGCTTTAATAGCCTTCTTTTTATCGTTTGTTGGGTTCTCTTTCAATATGTATATATTCATCAAAAGTTATAAGGACAAGCGGGGATGGCCAAAGATCTGGCAAATCGTTATGTTGTATCTAATTACCGATCTTATCATGCTGGGTTTCCTCACTGCATTCTCAATGTATTGGATATACGTATTTTGGGATTTATTTTGGTTCAATCCCTTACTTCCGTTATGGGAATGGCTCCTCTCAGGTTCCTACATATTACATCTCTATAGCCTGCTGTTTATTATCCGGGAAAAATAAAAGAAAAATATTGGATTGAGAGTTGATTTTTTTGATAATCTTCTTCATCTAATCGAATTTATAAACGTCGATATCAACAACCGGCACATATCCAATGTTTTGATAAATTTTATTAGAGGTAGGATTGTCCAAATCAGTGAACAGTAAACATCGTAGTTTTCCCTCGTCTAATATCAACTGACTTAATTTTGCCACACATTCAGTGGCGTACCCATTCCGTCTTAATTCGGGCGGAGTATAAACATAATTAACGATTTGTCCGGTGGGCGTCGTCCCCGATTTTTTTGCCATAGTTAACAATCCATCGCCATTGTCCTCAGTAAGAACGTAAAATGTCTTCCAAACATCATTTTTTAGAAGTTCTGCTTTCATAGTTTCATCGTCTTCATCCAATTTTCTCCCCACAGCTTCCAATTGCATCGCTCGACTCCATTTCACAATTAAATCAAGTTCAGACATTGTTACTTGCCGAAATTCGTGGTTTCCGAGAGTTTCTGGATTTACTTCCAAGAGTTCATAGATTCTCTCATGCATATCAAGATGGAAAGGGCTTTTTGTCAATTCTTCCCATTTTTGAGCGAATTTTTTGGCACCTTCTTTGAAACCCAACACTCCCGGAATATCTTGATTCTGTTCATAAATAAATGAAGCGAGCATCTCCACATATGCAAGATTCTCGGTAAAGGCAAGGATTTGATTATGGGGAGGCGTGCGCATTCCCGCAAATACAACATTCTTAGTATCACTCTCTTTTTCATTATCTCTATCACTATCATTATCGAGAAAAGCAATTAAAATAGGAAGGTTACCATATTTTAGAGGATTACCACGCAATCCATTAAGTAATGCGAGCATTAGATTATTTTTCGCTTCATTTTGCATCAGAAATGGCGAAACTAAATCATAAAATTCCGTAATATCTTCAAAAATTCGAATTTCCATGGTAATAATAAAATTAATTTGTTTCTAAAAAAGAGCTGTATTTTGTGAGTTATTTCCTAATTCATTCGATTTCCGGAGATACTTGTGAAGTTTTCACGACTTCTTGAACAATTGGTATATCATTTGGTAGAGTATATGCCAACCAATAAACAGAGGCGAAGAATGTGAAGGAAAGCAGCCATTCCCATAAGGGAAAACTATAGATTCCAGGATGGGGCCATGGATAATCTCGAATATTGGCAATTCTTTGGGTGATAAGAGTTCCAAGACCAACGATGGCAAAAGCGATAATCACGTATCGAGTGTGAGCATTTGGATACAGATCAGGCTTCCCTTTATGAATTTTCGGGTATGCATTCAACAAAAATAAGATTCCATACACTGTAAACCCACATGAAAACATAATCATGGTAACCAATGACACCAAAACATGAGCTTTGCCCAATGTCATATCAAGGAAAAAATCTGCCCCGTGAACATCCGGAAAAAAAGCGATTAAAATCACACCTAAACCTCCACCTAGTAGAAAGAATGTACCCAACATACCCCATAATCGCTCAATAAGAATAACTCGGCGATGGGTATATAATATTAATGGAATAAAGGAGAGTCCGAGAATAATGAAGGAAACCGAAAACAAAACCCATCCCTTGGGATTTTGAATGTAGTCACCCAGATATGAGATAGTATGGGTTAATATACTATAATTTAGTTCTGCGGGATATAAAAGCCAGGAACAAAAAGCACTCAGAACAAAGAGAAGACCACTGATAAGCATAAATCGCAACAATTGAGATCGGGTAAAATTGCCAGTAATGATATTTTTAAGAGTGGCAGTGGTTTTATTCATCATTCTTATCCCTATTGGAAGAAGAGAAACGTATTTTAAAGATTTTTTGGGGGGATGACTTGACATTTGCAAGTAAATCACGCCGGAACATTAGCCAAAAAAACATGTAAGTCGCGATTAGATATAAGGGTAGATAGAAAAATGCCGCAGCCAACCATTTATTAAAAAATAACATGGTTATTTGCAGAATCAGCTGAACTACCACATGGATATATGACCCTCCCCCAAAAAACTGACATTTTAACCGTGCCGGATTCATCGAAAGTTCTTCGATGGAATATTCTTGAGCTTTTTTCCAACGATCGTGGTTGAGAGGAGAAAAGGCGCCAAACATGGCCCAGGTAGGTGTCAAGGAAACAAAATAATATTTGTAGATCCCAATTTCCGCAAAAATAATCACCACAAACAACGCGAGAGAACCTACGAACCACATTATCCAATAGTATTCCTGATCTGATAAAAATTTAGTGCGATTGAGAAAACACCAATAAAGAAACCCTAATATAGCCGCTGAAAGATACAAAAACAGTTGCATTTCAAAAATAACTGCTATAACTGCAGTAATTTGTGATGGAATTCCCAATACATATCCAATCCATGCAAAAGCAACGGCGATGGATGTTCGATAATTCAATTGGTATGGATTATTATCCGGATTCAGGGTAAGATCGGGGAAATAACCAATAAATGTACCTCCATGCTCAACTGGGACGATTTGATTGAATATATCCCAGTTCCAAGTAGAGTTTCCACCTCGGTGATTATTAAAGAGTATATCAAAATATCCAATTGGATCTTCAAAAATAAATGGATATGATGAAATTAAGAAGATTATCAAGGGTATTAATCCATAAAAGATCAAGGAACTTACAGGTAAATTTCGGATATATTCAATAATTTTAAGTTTTGATGAAGAAGAAGATTGGGGAGAAGATGGAGTGGGTGATGGTGACTGTATGTTCTTTTTCCACAAAGAGGGTGAATAAGCAACCCCCACTACAAAAAATGGATAAATTACAAACGCCACTTGCTTTATACTCATCGCCACACCTAACCAGAACATGCCCCTCTTGTATTTTTCTTGGGATATCTTAAACATTGAAATTACGATAAAGGTCGTTACTACTCCAGTATTCTGCCATATAAAATCGCTGAAGTAAAGGTTGAACGGAGATAGTAGGCACATGACCATCATTATTTTTGCCGCTCTTCCGGAAGCACCCAAATTTTTGGCCAAACGAAATACAAAATACCCAGTGAGTATATTACAGATTAACATTACAATCGGGGCTGAAAAAATCGTCCAACGGGCAAAAATGTGAATCATGTAATAGAACAATGGTGGATACAAATACCTGCCATTAAATGCTTCGGAATAAAGTACCTCCCCATTTATCCAATTTGTATGCCAAGTAATATAATCCCCACTAAAATCACTTAAGCCTTCGAGATTCCACCAATGATCCGCAAGACCTACCAATACATTTTGCGTGGTTGCAGAAATTCCATTATTATAACAATATATCCCATAGAGAAGTATCACGATTTTGATGATTACGCAAGAAAAGAAGACCAAGAGCATATTATCAGGGAATATTTTGTGCGTGATCGTGGGCGAGGTGGGAATCGAGAGATCATGCTCATTGTAGTAAAAATCAGAAGTTACGGGGGGTTGATAAAAAAATTGAACTTTTTCGCCCCGAAAACGCCCTACAATTGAATCTATTATGTTCAAATATCGTCAATCCCACTTATCTCTAGAAGTGATCTCCCTTCGAAAGTTATTCTAAGGATAGATTGGAATTTTAAAAAATCTTGAGTATTATGGAATTCGTTTTATTATCTCCAAGTTCTCATCCAAAGGAATCGTCCCATCGAAAAATTTATGAAAACTCAGAGGCAAATCATGGTAATCAACCTGTAAAGGAATTTTAGTGAGATCAACAGAACTTCTTGAATGCCAATAGAGGATATTTTCGGTTTTGACCTTAGGATTTTCTTGGCAATATGCAAGTAATGCGGAAAAGGCTTTAGCTGTATACACCGGTTCTAACTGACATTCATCCGTGTTGAATTTTTTCATAGCCTCAATCCCATCCTTCGTCCAACGACCGTATTCTCCTCCGAAGAAGGAACGATCAACAATTAAACGGTCAAAAATTCTTGTAGAAACATCTAAAATTGAAGGGTCTGCCTTACGCAAGATCCGAATTGTTTGCTTTGCCAATTTCATTATTTTTTTATTGCTATTGTAAGTTTCTGCAGAGACGGCAACCCCTACAATTTTAGTCTTCAATCCTGCCAATCCAATTCCTATCGCAAGTCCAACTGCCATACCCATGGATCCCAGGGCGACGAAGATCTTATCCGGTTCAGGTAACAGCCCTGCATTAATTTGATCTGCTAATTCCAACCCAGCATTCACAAATCCTATCGTGCCGAAGGGATTACTCGCCCCTACACCGAGATAATATGAACTTCTGTTTGAAATTAACTTGGACAACAATTTCCATATTGTACCGAGAGTATTTTTGGTAAAATAGAGTTTTGCACCAAAATGATGATCACAAAGAAGGTTATCTCGCACCAAGTGGGTTAAGGGTTGATTAATAAAGAAGAGAGAAGTCTTTAATCCAAATTTTGGTGAATGTATGGCACAGGCTAAGCCGTGATTGGTTCCTATTCCTCCAACAGTAAGAATTCGGGTTTTTTTCTTCTTTAAAGCTTGGGCGAAAGCAAACTCGAATTTACGCGGTTTATTACCCCCATAATGGGAATTGGTGAGATCATCACGTTTAATCCAAATATTTGTCCCATCAAGGAGGTCATTTATCTTTTTCAGCTTTTCTACCGGAGTTGGATATTGAATAATTGAAACCCGGGGAATTTTTTCCAGCTTTGGATATCTACGATAAAGGGAAATCTTAGGCTTTGATGTTGAGGTTGAGTTTGGGTCATTACTTAGTGTCATGTTCAAATCACTTTTGATTTTTTCATAATTGGGTTTAGAACTTACGTGTTTTCATAAAGGGAATTAGGAACTGAAAGATTTTCGAGTAGGCATATCTTATGATTGGAATATTAAATAGATATCGAATAACTCTTACAAGTCCATATCGTTTCGGCTGATAGGTACTCATAGATTTATCATATGTAATTTTTGAAATAAAGAAGTTGCGTCTCACAAGAGAAAGGATGAGCGAATAGGTGAAAAGCGTAATAATGTCCCACGCCCGGGCAACGTGAACGGATGGATATTCTAATTTCTCACCCATGGACATTCGAACAACTTCCACGATATGATAAATATCTATTTTGCTTCGGAGTAGTTCCCTGGTTGCCCAGAGCAGATAAACACACCCTCCGCAATACGAAACGAGAGCTTTCGCCCCGGTTTCTTCAGCTTCCTTGATTTTTTTGGAAGATTCGTAGATCATATCAAAAGGAATGGAAACGTTTTTTACCCATGATGCGCCCGCCCCAAACCCGCAGCACAATGATTCCTTCTTGATGTGTTTCATTTCTATGATTTTACAACCACATTTTTCCAAAATTTGTCGAGGCGGATTCCATAATACATCACCTAATGCTTTGGAATAACAATTATCATGCAATGTTACAGTTAGATCTAGTTGATTTGGTAATTGAATTTCGCCCTTATCGAGTTTATGTAAAAGCCAGGTATTAAAATTGGTAAAATTTTGATCATGGGTTACACCCATTTCTCTTGGATGAATTTCATTACAGAAATAACTGACCGCATCCAAAAGGGTGACAACATTCTTCACTCCCCACCCGTCGAAATCTTTCTTGGTTCGCCGAGCAATCTTTTGAACAACATCCATGTATCCTCCTTGATATAAATACGCGCCACCTTCCCATTGATCTAAACGATCCAGAGGGGTAAAATGATCCAATAGGGCACTCCCTCCAATTATAAAGGGGAACAGATGCGTAAAATTCCCAATTAGTAGAACATTATCATCGGGTTTAGGAACCGTATGCATCCATCGATATATCCACCTTTGTTCTTGATTTGAGAGGAAAATATTAAGAATTTGCCACATGTTATCGTCTTCGGTTGGACAAACATATGTATAAATGGGAGGTGCGCCACTATTTTTATATTTATCGTTCCACCTTTCCAAAATCAACTGATAGGGATTAGCCTGTTGAGGACATGATAAATTGCATGCCAAGCAAGTATTACAATTAGAAAGAACATAATCGGTTTGGACTCCATCAATTAATTTTTGCATTTCCTTTTTTGCGACATCCAGGGGTAAATGCATCACCTGACATTGATGGAAACATTCTCCACAAACTGTGCAAAGATCCTCCCTAAAACTTAGAACTCGTTTAGGTCCTACCATAATCAATATGCATCTCCGTAGGGAGGGGGATTTTCAGGAAGGTCGGCAATCTTGAATTTCTTTTTAGAAAGTGTAATCGGAAACTGTTTTTTGACGATTCCCCAGAAAAAGGTGTTGGCCCGTTTCTTTTTAGCCTTTTTGGACATGGGTTTTTCTCCAATTGCCATCTGTATAAGTTCCAAGATATGAAACACCTTTACATTTCGCATATACAACTTCTCGGCGATGGTAAATGTTGCCAAACAACCTGCACAATAGACACAAATCGCATCTGCCTTCGTTTCTCGAAATTCCTTAAAGTTTCTAACCGTTGCTGCCCGTATCTGAAATGGATGATAAGCGGCTTCCATTGAAAATCCGCATCCAATCCCGCAACACCGCATATCCTCACGACTGGCTTTAATTTCTACGACCTTAACCCCAATAGCACTCAGTATTTTCCTGGGTAAATCCATATATTCATCGCCAAACATTTTTGAATAGCAAGAATCTTGGATGGTGACTGTCATATCTAATTGATGTTTTATTACGATAGACCCATCCTCTATTTGTTCCCAGATAAATTGGATATAGGATTTGATAGATTCAAATTTATACGTTAGCCCATAATGAGGTAATACGTTTTTAAACACATTCGTCCCCGCTGTACAGAGTACCAGTAGATGTTTGGGCTTTAGTGTGTTGAACCAGTTATTCAATCGTTTGGTTACTTGGAATAACTCATCTTTGTACCCTGTCCGGAACAATGTTTCCCCGCAACAGTATTCCAAGCGCCCTCTTATCTCCAAGTCTTTAAATATACTTGTTTGGGTGAGCTCAGCATATGTTATGATATTGCAACCAGGGTATGTCAAGGTATCACCCTTTAGAGGCGAGAGATCTGCCCATTGGGCGACTAGATCTTTTGTTTTAGGAGGGAGACGTTCCATAACATAAGAACGAAAATTTGGATATTGGGGATGAAATGTCATGTAAAATCTGCCCCTTTTTCTGAGACCCTCTTTTTTATATTGTTCATTCCAACGCTGTTGAATAAGACCTGCAGGATTGGCATTTTCAGGGCAGTATAGATTACACGAAAAACAACTTTGGCATAGTTTCAAAACTTTTTTGGTTGGCTTTCCAGCAATGAGCCGTTTCATCTCTTCAATGGATTCCTTTAAAGGTAATTCCATAATTGGGCATCTATGAAAACATTCACCACATAAAGTACACGCTTCTTCATTGAATGGAGAGAAAAATGAAATATCTACGGGTTCAATTTTTGACATTGGTTATTATTATTTCGCTTTAAATTCATTTATAGATGTTGGTGACATTTTTTACAGTTCCAACTGGTTTTAAATCTGCTATATTCTATAGCATAAATTTAATAGTTTTG
>JABCSI010000020.1 GCA_018238965.1 Promethearchaeota archaeon | reverse complement strand
CTACCAATTGTATCAGATCCTGTTTCAAGGTATTGCTATCTTGCTTAAATAGATCAATGGAAATAAAGACTAATAAATAATGACAAGTTGCCACTCTATTAAATAACGGGAGCGTGTCCCATTTTTTAATTACTCACATATTTTCGAGTTTATCAATTCGAGTCTTAATCGTTCCTAGAGATTTATTTAATTTTTTCCCAATAAAGCGATAGGATTTACAACAATCTTCACTTATTTCTTTACAGAGGGCAATATTTTAGTGGAATAAGAAAATTAACTTTGATTTTTCCCTTCTTTAAGATTTTGAAGTTCTTTTTTTAAGCGTTGAATCATCTGGTCTTTTTCTTGTAAGGCTTGATCTTTTTCTTTCACAAGACGTTCGAGATCTTCAACTTTTATCAAATTCTCTAACGGAATAATTAACTCAGGGCAAATTTTGAGTTTCTTAGCCATATTCTCCAAACTTTCTTCTACCAATTGTATCAGATCCTGTTTCAAGGTATTGCTATCTTGCTTAAATAGATCAATGGAAATAAAGACTAATAAATAATGACAAGTTTGCCCTTCATTGAATAAAGGGAGCGTGTTAGATATATTTAAGGAGGGCGCATTTTTTTTGAGAATCTCTTTGTCTTTGGGCCAGTTAACCTTGTAGAAATAAAAAATCCAGAGAGAATCGGGATTTTGGAATGATGATTCAATCACACCTAGGGCTTTTTTCCATAGGTCATAGACTTTCATTTGACTTATCGTTTTTACTTCAATTTCTTGACGAGTATCATCCACATAAATATCAAATCGGCGCCCATCTTTGGAAATTTCTAATCGAGCTCGATCTTGATATATGATCCAGCGAAATAAGGCTTTCAGAACATGATGAGTCGCTCCAAGTTCTTTTGCCTTCGTTTTCTCTCGAATGAATTTCACGAGATCCATTATGGCGTTGCAAAAGTAGTAATTAATCTCAAGAGCCGTATCTTTCTGTGAATAGAGCAATGATCTCATTATGGATTTGGCCTTCGTGTTTAAAATCGGCACGTTTTTTTTCCAATTAGGCATATATTAGAATTCTCTTAAATCTATAAAAACCCGGTGAAGAACATAGGTGAGCATGCGTTAAAGGATGAAAAATTTGATAAGCTGAGGTGGGAAATAAGTCAGAAGAAACATTAGTCTTAATAACGGGGAATTCTATAGCATCCTCATGGGACTTCGAAAGAAAAATAAATCCACACCGTCGGGAGAAAAAACACCCCGAAAAACCTTGCCTTCAACTTTTATTGGTCGACAATTATCTCGTTTCAAATTGGGGATGTCCTATCTCACTTTAGCCATGTCATCAATTACTGCCGTTATGACTACCAAGGAAGCTTATGGATCAATTCAAATTGAAACTATTCTCTTAATTCTTGTGCCAATTGCTTTAATTGGAACGATAGCACTAGGTTATGCACTAGACCGATTAGATATTTCGACACAAGACCAACGTAAAAGCAATGAAATGACCCACCGATTTCTATTGACTAGCGATGTCAAAAATCAAGAGTTTCAATTACTTCAGACCAATATTCTATTACAAGCACTTCAGGCCATGAAAGATAAGCAAGACATCGATATTGAAGGTTTGATGGGCTCATATCAAAAATACTTGGCAAAATGGCAATCCCCCGGGCTCGCATCTTCAAAATAAATCATTAACCGATTAACCATTTCGTTTTTTTAAGTTGTGGATTTTATTGGTATATATTGAATATTCCGAAAGTTTTGTTTATTCTGAATCTTCTGATAAAATTCTCTGAGATTTCCGACCATGGATGATATTTCCTTTATTCAAGATTACAAACCCATTTCCATCGAGTTTGCCACCGTACCGGAGAATATTGATTATAATCATCCTGTAATCTGTCGAATTACGAAAATTCTCAAGTATAATGCAGAGAAAGAATTTATTACGGCCTTGATTTCAGATTCTGGGGGAAAAGAAATCTTGGGCTTTTTTTACGGAGAAACATCATATCTACTCTCCCAAATGCCAGAATCCTTGTTACCTATCAGTATTATGGTTTTGAAGGGCAAAAGGAAGCAAATGTCGGGAGATAAATACTTTCTGGAAATCCATCATGTTATCTTGGACAATTTCACCTATATAAATTCGAGCGCCATCGGGGGGCATGAATATTGCGAAATTCAGTCATTTCTGGATTTGTATTTTGATCCCTACGGTGATTTGAATATCTATATGTTTTGGGGAACCCTGCTCCACGATTATTTAGCCTTGGTTTTTTCCGATCCAAAGATTGGTTCAACTGGACCAGCGGGGTCAGCTTCATTTATTCCCACAAAAACCGATATTCTTTCGGCCTTTCAGGAGGCCTTGGTACAAAATTGGAATTCACTCGTTGTTTTAGGTTTAAATCGATCAGATATTGAGGTAGAATTCGAAACTAATTTTCTCCCCAATGAAGTCCGCTTCATGTTGGAACATTTAGTTGATTTGAGGAAGGCCTATGGAACATTCGAAATTTCTTGCGAAAAGTTCATTCAGTCTCCCGTATTGGGATTACAGGGTCGAGTTGATCGATTTGTGTTGGATAAATCCCAATCACACTTTACAATGATTGAAACCAAGACCGGCCGTAGTAAACGCTCTTCCCAAGCCATAGCTTTCTACCAAAGTATTGCCTATGTGGCAATATTGCAGGATCTCTATGGATGGCATTTAGACAAAATTTTGATCGAATTTCCTCGACTTCATCCCTCGGAACGATGTGCAGAATATATTGTGGGTACTCCAGGAAACAACGCCGATAGTAATATTGAAGCTGATACGGATGGCAATGCAAAGGAAAGTTTTAGTTCCGGCCAATATATTTCCCATAATCTCATCTCCACACCCGAATTTTTGAAAATTATTGGAATTCGGAATAAGCTGTGGGGATTTTTGCAAGGTATTCCACCTAAATCCGATTCCGTGGATGGCGCCCCATGTGGGGGATGCAGTGCAAAAAATACATGTGATTTTTATAGAGTGCTATATCCCACTTTGTTCAATTCAAACCATCTTCCAAAACAGATGTCTAAACCAGTTAATGAAACACTAAAAACACCCGGGGCGCCCGAAAAACCAGAAAAACCAGAAAAACCAGAAAAACCAAGTAAACAAGATAAATCGGCAATGAAAAAAGAAGATTCATCCATATCTGCCATTTTTCAAAAAAATTCAAAATCCCGGGCGTTATTAAAGCGTATACGTGTGTATGATACCTGGTTCCGCTTGATTTTAGACAAAGAATTGGAAACTGTAAAACACCAAGGATGGGAAAGGTTTGGCAATCTCGAAGTCCAAGAACAAAAAGGCTGGGCAATAGGCAATCTGGTCATATCCAAGAAAAAAGCAGAGGTTATGGATATGTCGGACAATCAAAAATACATTTACCAGTTTATTAAGGAAGGAAAAAAACCCTTACCCAATTTACGGTTAAGGGCCGGCGACTACGTTTTGCTCTCTCCACAAACCTTAAATAAATTTAAAGTTGGGGGGGTTCCAGGAATATTAACCCGAATAACATCAAATGATTTGGAGATTGAAACACGGGAACCCCTTGAATCCTTAGTTTCTTCTTATACCAAATTTACCTATCGTATTGATTTATCCAGTTCCAGCTATATGCTTCGGATTCAAAAAGAGACTTTAGACAAGTTTCTCCGATTTTCTCTGTCCTCCAATTATCCTACTGTGCATAAACTTCGGGAGATTTTATTTTTCCAAGAATTTCCCCGCCTTTCCGGTTTAAAAATTTCCCTTTTATCTGCCTCGAGCGAGGATTCATTATATCGCCATTTGGACACAAGTCAGAAGAAAGCTATCGATATGGTGATGAGGTCAAAGGATCTTACACTCATCCAAGGTCCCCCCGGAACAGGAAAAACGACCCTTATCGTGGTCATCATTCAAGAATTTCTCAGTTTCCTGGGTTCCGGCTCCAAATCAATAATTCAATCAGGAAAACGGAAAAAATCTCAATCTCGTTCTCAACAACACAGTTCATCCCTCGATCGCTATCTCAAACCTTCTAAAAATTACCTTCCTCCAAAAATACCTATTTTAGTTTGTGCTTTCACCAATAAGGCTGTAGATAATATCGTCGTAAAATTGATTGAAAATCACCCCGATATTAAATGTCTTCGGATTGGAAATCCCCACGCAAGTAAATCTGATTCTGTTCGTCAAAGAAATTTGGAATATCTCTGCCAGACCAAGAAAAAATTGGCCAATGGGAAAATTATTCAGGGTGTCGATCCCTTCAAAGCCCGAATCTTGTTAGAAAGTGCCGACGTTATTGCCACGACAACCACCATGGCTGCAGGGAGGCTTTTAAGTCAATTTCACTTTCATCTCGTAATTATTGATGAGGCCGGGCAAGTTGTAGAACCCGCGGCTCTAAGTGCTTTACTGAAAGGGGATAAATTTCTTCTTGTTGGGGACCATCAACAACTTCCTCCGATAAGTCAAGGTAATCCCAAAGAAATCTCTGCATTGGTTTCCGAATTTGATTCTTCGGATTTATACAATAATTTTGGATTTTCACTTGAGCGGGGTTTGGAGAAAACCCTCTTTGAGCGCCTTGTGGAAAAATATCAAACAACTCAAAATTATATCTTACTTGCGTTCCAATATCGTATGAATAAATGCATTTCGACATTCATTTCTAACTGTTTTTATGATGGTAGATTGATTCCGGGGAATATTGGTGGGAAAGATGTCGGTCTGCAAAATCTGTATGATTTTTATGAAGAATATAATATCAAATTTGGGGATGATCGACCAATTCGGACTTGGGATCAAGTATGGGATCCCGAATATCCCATGGTATTCATCGACACGCAATTTATTGAAGCCCCTGATTCTTCTGCGGATCGGAAAGGTCTCATTGGAAATTCCAAATACAATCTTACGGAAGTTGGGTTAATCGGGAAGATTATCCAAGAATTTATAGATCTTCTAGCAAATTCCATTACCACTAAATCTAATTTGGAGAAGATTCTTAGTCAGATCGGGATAATTTCTGGATTCCGTGCTCAAAATACCCAGATTAGTGAAAAAATAAAAGATATTTTGGATACATCTACAACCACAACTCTGAAAAAAATGTTTCACAAGCCAGATACCATTGAGGTAACTGCCAATGCTACGCCTATTTATTCGAATCTATTGGTTGATACTGTTGACCGATTTCAAGGAGGAGAACGGGAAATTATTCTCTACAGCATGGTGGATTCAAATTCCAAGGCGATTCTGAGTCCATTGAACGAAGATCCCCGACGGTTGAATGTGGCCATAAGCAGAGCGAAGAAAAAAATCATTTTTGTTGGCCATAGCCCAACTTTAATTACGGTTAACGCCTATGATTCTCCCGCAACCGTGAGCGCAAAGAAGATATACCAAAATTTGATCAAATATATTAAAGATCATGGCGGTTATCTTTCGGTGACTCCCCAAAAATTTGACAACCTTGCACAAAATTAAGAATTTATCCCGTGAGTAAAATGAGCACATTAATTATCTCAGAAAAGAACAAAGCCGCCCAGGCTATTGCTGAAGCCTTGGGTCCGACTACGAAAATTCAAGTTAACAAACTTGTCAAGGTGTACCACGTTCCCTCCCGTGATGTTTACGTTCTCCCGCTAAGGGGGCATATTCAACAATATGAAAATACCGCTGCCTATAAAAAATGGACCGCTAAAGATCCCCGGGATATTATAACTGATCCGCACGCCATTGCCAAAATTCCTACAAAATTTGGTGGGCCGTATATTTCCGCGCTCAAAAAATATGGAAAACTATGTACTACATGCGTTGTTGGGACCGATGCCGATGTTGAGGGTTGTAATATTGGTCTGATGGACGCAGTCCCGTTTGTTACAGCTGTTAATCCGAAAATTCGCATTATGCAAATTTGGCTCAACGATCTACAAAAATCCTCTATCCAAAAAGCATACATGAATCTTATTCCTCCCAAATGGTCATGGGCATACTCTGGAGAAGCACGTGCCCAAATTGATGCCATAATTGGTTTTTCCGCCACAAGGGAAGTTTCCTTAACACTAAAACCGATCTTACAAGGAATCAATGTTAAGTTTACATCTATTGGCAGAGTACAAACCTCTCTCCTCTATCTAATTTATCTTCGGGAAGATATCATTCGCAATTTCAAGCCATCTCCCTTTTGGACCATTTCAGCTAAGTTGAAAATAGGAACCTCGGAATTAAAGGTGAATCATGTAAAGAACAATTTCACCGATAAGAAAATTGCGGAAGGGATCTATTCTTTAATAAAGAACGAGAAAATTGCGATATTGGAGGCTGTGCAGACCAAAACACGCAAAATAAATCCCCCTGTTCCGTTGAACACTTCCAAAGCCCTGCAATTAATTACCAAAAATTTGAAAATTAATGCAAAAGTCGCCCTAAAGACCTTGGAAGACTTATACTTGAACAAGCTTATCACTTATCCCAGAACGGATTCGGATGTTTACTCTCCAACCTATGATCATAAAGCTGTATTGCAGAAGTTTTTGACCCACTCAATGTTTGGGCAATTCACCCGAGATTTGTTTAAAAATAGACGTATTATCCCAACCAAAGGAAAACATGACACGGGGGATCATTCCCCAATCACGCCGTTGGAATCTTTAGAGCCCAATGCCAGCAAATTCGGAAATAAATTACAGCAACAGGTCTATAATCTTATTGCAAGATATTACCTAGCCCTATTTGGGGAACCAGCCGAAGAGTCTGATACTCGAATATTGGTAAACATCAAAAATGAGAAGTTTATGGGTCAGACGAAAGTATTACTCAAACCCGGATTCTATTCTATCGCCCCCTTCTTATCTCCCAAATACGGCGCTCCCCTACCGTCCTTGCCTCCCGTATCTTCTTCACCAAGTACTGGGAGTAAACCCACTTTGCCCGTGATCAAAATTGATTTGGAGGAGAAACAAACCCAACCACCACCACGCTATTCGGATACTTCCCTTCTACAGCTGATGGAGCGAAAAAAATTAGGGACCAAATCCACGCGACCTGCCATTATCCAAATTTTGATCGATCGTTCATATATCCAACGACAGGGAAGATCGGTCTTCTTAATGGATTTGGGCTTTCTTCTTATAGATTCCTTGGTTATGATCTGGAAGCCCTTTCTAGATCCTGTATTTACATCTAATGTAGAACATCAACTCGATGGGATCCTAAACCAGAAACTGCAGATGCCCCAAGTAGTAGATGCAATTAAGAAGGATTTCCTACGCCTTTTTGATTTGTTTCGATTGGAAAAGCCGAAAATTCTTCAAAAAATGCAAGCTTTGCAAACCACAGGCAATGTTATTAGAGGAAGAAACAATCAGATTCTATCGGGAAAAACTAAATCCCCTAGAAGTTCTCAAACTACTAATACAAAAGGTGGTGTGCCTGCACCTGTGTTGAGCTCTGCAAAATGTCCGAAATGTAAAACGCACCCAATGAAATTGGTGGTTTCTACACACAATAAAGCTAAAATATATAAATTTTTAGTATGCAATGAGCCATCTTGCAAAACCTATCTCAGCCTTCCAAAAAAAGGGTCTCCCACCTTACTTAAATCGACATGCAGTATTTGTAATTTCAATATCGTTAAGATTTCCACCAGTGCCCATGGAAAGCGATTCCATTATTACATTTGCCCCTTATGTTGGAATCGTGGTCTAAAGCATCAATCTGGGGAAGGATTTTGTAGTAAGTGCAAGGCTTTCCACATTGTGAAGGGGAAATGCATGAAAAAGTAATATTTCAAAAATACTAATAAAGATGGAATACTATTTCACTTATATATAACAGTTCCTATTCAGAGGCATCCCTAGGTATGAAATCCGACTCACACCATAAACCACATTCCTTGCGAGCACCAATTATTATTCTTGGCAAATTTATTCGACGATCTCGAATGCTAAAGATATTTTTATTGGTATTATTCTTAAATTTTCTTCTTGCGGGAATATATGCTTATATGGAGGATATCGAGTTTTTCTTGGGACTTTATTGGGCAACCGATACTTTAACTAATACGGGCTCGGGTTTGGTTCCGCCAACCTCAAAATCAACCTGGTTATTGACCACAATATTCATGTGGTTGGGGCTTGGGATAACTCTGTTGTTTGTGGAATTCGTTTATGTTAATATGTTTCAAAATATCAAAAAAGAGGGGGAACGCACAATTAAATTTGAAAATCATATTGTTTTGGTGGGGTACTGCCCCAAGACGCGGCATTTCTTACATAATTTGCCAGGGGCATTGGGGGAAGATCATAATTACGTATTGGTAGCCGATATTCCAGACCGTCCCTTCGATTTACCAAAGGTTGTTGAATTTATCAGAGGAAATCCGGAGGAAGAACGAATTTTGCTTCGGGCAGGGATCGAAAAGGCTCAACAGGCAATTATTGTTGTAGAGGATGACGCAGAGGCTGTTTTGATCACCATGACCATTCAAAGCATCAATGTGAAAGTGCGCATCAGTGTAAACGTACAGAGCGAAGAAAATGTGAAGCACGTAAAAAGACTCGGTGTGGAACAGATTATTTGTGACGAACAACTTACCGGAAATGCCCTAATCGAATCATTCTATAAAAATCAAGAAGATTTTTTTATTTAATTAATTTAATCGGATTAAAAATTCTCGGTTCCGAGCAAGAATATCATCTCAATCTGCTCGAGTGGGAACATCATAAAATGCTCCAGGCTAACCATGATATTAGATTCGCTTGATTGCATTTCACCATCACTTTCTCGCAATCCTCGGGGGATGCCTCCGATGATAATGCAATCATAAAAAACGAGATTAAATTCTTCCTTTCCCATAGATCGATCTCCGGCTACTAAATCTTTTTCCCCCACTAACCGATCTCCGATAATCAACCCGTGATTTTTTAAAAGGGCAACAGGACGGTGTAAAATTTCCCCCGCCACAAAATCCAGATGGTCTATTTTTCGCTCGGGGGTGGACATGTATAATATTGTGGTCTGGAGGAACCGTACGATGCTCGGATATTGGGCTGAGAATCTTGCACTATCGAATTCCTTCACAATCTCGGGTTCCAATCTGACTACGTAAATTATGTTATCTAATGTGTTTAAGTGGAGATTCTGTTCTGTGGAAAAGGCCTTTCCGTTTGTGGTTCCAACAGCTAATCCCTTCACATCGATGGAATTGTCGGTTAACACAATATGATCGGAAAAAATCATTTTAACTGTGGGGTGTTGGAGTTTTAAAATGATTCCACCCTTGTATTCCCCTGGGTGGCATATGTTGGTGCTCTTATCAAAGATAATGGTGGGTTCTGGCAATTTCTCCAGTTCTTCTTGTTCCTCCAAATCTTTCAGATCGTTCGTTTCGTTTGATTCGAGCATGTTATTCCTCTCATCCATTTTTTTCCACCTCTTGGTACCAGAAGAATTCGTTACCTATGTATTTATAGGATTCAGTTTCTTTAAAGACCTTACTACTTATGGTATCCATCTCCGAATCTGAGAAAGCTCTTTTGTCTCGTCTTTCAACCTCACTGGGGCCGTTTGAAAATTTTGTTTCAAAGATGGATCTGGAGGAAAAACTACCTCTGGTTCCCGATCGACAGTTTATTATTGATCAGATAGTGTCACTCTTGAAAGATGCGACCAATAATGTGATTATCCCCATTATTGGAGAGGTTGGTCAAGGAAAAACTCATTTATGCTGGCAAATTAAAAAAACTCTTAAGATTCGTGCCTTCCCTGTGTTTTTGGAAATTCCCGCCGATGCTAAATTGTTTTATTACAATTTATATACAGAATTGGTTGAAAATATCGGTGCAGAATCCTTGCGGGATCTATCCAATCGGATTTCGGACCTGTGGGGCGCCCAAGAGAAGAAATTCGGGATCTTTCGCACCAGTAATGTGGAAGAAGTATTGTCCCATGCCAAGGAGATGGTGAAATTCACCGAAAGCCGCCATCAATCAGAATTGGAAGATTGTATGCGAATTATCATAACACATGCTATTGATCCCGATAAATCAATGGTTGCGGAGCGATGGTTGTTGGGAGAAGTTATGGATCCCGATGAGCTTTATTTCCTAGGTGTTTCAAGTAACTTGAACAGCCGGTTTGTTGCGAACGAATTACTTAAGTTGCTGCTCCATTATCTCCCCGAAGGAATATTATTAATTATCGATGATTTGGATGAATCCTGGGAGCGATACAATTCTCCCGATTTGATTGAGGATGACTGGACCCAAGTTTTTGTTTCCCAAGAATCTTCAGGTTCTGCTTCCCTCGAAGGCATTCCCGAATTCTTTCAAGACTTGGGTCAATTATTCTTGGATTTTCCCAATATTCATCTTCTTTTTACAATAAAACCCAATCACGAAGAGGAAATCTTTGGTTATTTATCGGCTGTCCTGAAAGAGAATTACATGATTCCCGCCGTTCCGATCCCTCCGTTTTCACTAACCGACTTGGAAGTATATTACCACCAAGCGATTCGTAATTACTGTAAGGCGCAACATTTACAATCACAACAAATTTCCCCCATATTCCCATGGTCGACCGAGATCCTTGAGAAAATCTTCTATAAATCTGGAGGAAATCCGCGTAAAATCATCCGTAAATTCCAAGATGCCTTCGATTTTCTTTTATATGACCGAGAACCATTGGAAGAAATCGAAAATCTTCTTTAATGTTTTAGTCTTTAGTCCTTTAGTCTTTAGTCCTTTAGTCCTTTAGTCCTTTAGTCCTTTAGTCCTTTAGTCCTTTAGTCCTTTAATTCTATAATAATTTAGTTATACTGGATGGAAACAAACCTATGTCATCACATCTATCTTTTGCTCCCGCCTTGGCCGAAGGCGGTATTAGCTTGACGATCGCGTCCTGGAACATATCCAATTTTCAAATCCTCGACCCCAATTATGATTTTTCACCAATTTATTCGACGATTATTGATAAATTGCTTGCGGATCATACCGTGGAGAGCATTAAAACAGATCCCTTGATTCAAAGTTACAGAAAATTTTATTGGCGTCATCTTAGTTTAGATCCTACCAAGGTACGTCCCTCCAGTGAAGCTCTCATACGAAGAATTTTGCACAAAAAGCCAATCCCTCGGATTTCTCCCTTGGTGGATGCCTATAACTGGGCTAGTGCCCTTTCCATGGTCCCGATGGGATCCTATGATACTACCACATTTCAAGGTCCACTTCAACTCCGCTTCTCTACTTCGGGGGAAGAATTTAATCCGATTGGAAAATCTTCCCAGGAGTTAAAATCAGGAAAATTAGTAATTTCCGATGCACGGGGTCTTATCTTAACACAGTATCCCTATCGGGATTCCCAAGTGACCATGATTCGTCCCCAAAGCACCTCGGCGATAATTCTTGCTTGTGGGGTAAACGGTGTTTCGCGGGAACATCTGGATATTGCCTTAGCCAAGACTAAGAAGCATCTTGATTGGATGGTGGAAAATTCAGTTATTACCTACACGGCTGGAGAAATGCGCCATTTTTCGGTGGAGATTCTTTGATATCTATTCCTAATCTTTTTTAAACTTTGCACCTTCAATTAGATATATGTCTCCGGCCAATCTCCCCAATCCTATGGAAAATTCAAAAAAATCCGAAACTTCTGAAACTTCTGAAACTTCTAAAAATCCAGATCCATCATCCTCCGATGTGAAATCCACAGAATCAGAAGAATCCGAAGTATCCAAAAGTAAAATTTCCTATCGTGGGATAACCGTCCGTAATAGTCTCTTTTCTGAAAGCTACGACGAATATCTGGAGTGCATCTATCGCCTTTCTCTCAAAAATCCCGCAGGATGGGTAAAGAATATTCAGATTTCCAAAAGATTGAAAGTCAAAGCTCCTTCTGTAACCAACATGCTGGAAAAGCTTTCGGCTGCAAAGCTGGTTGAGTGGAAACCCCGGAGCGGTATTAGACTGTTGGATGCAGGGCGTAAGCGGGCAAAGGATTTGGTCTTTTATCATAGCATCATTGAATTATTTCTATATAGGGTCTTGGGAATGACCGATCCGGTTCAAATTGACAAGATTGCCTGTGATTTTGAGCATCATCTTACCCCAGAAATGGGTCAGCGATTGATAAATCTCTTGGGCATCTCCGGGGATATGAAGAATGTTGATAATTTTATCTTTGAGGACCGTTTACCTATCCATATTAAAACTCGAATTATCTATTCCGAAAAAGAACTATTGGAAGTTCTGGATGATTATAACAGCAAAATCCTCGGAATGATAAATGATGGGAACATCACAGAGGAAAAAGTGGAAGATTTCCACGAAGCATTCCGTGCCGATCTTTTAGAGAAAAAGAATACTGAGCCCACTGAAGATCTTGAGAATTAATTATCCAATTATGGGATTATCTAATTACATTGATAGCGAGTTAGGGATTTTTCGGGTTAATTAGTTGATTCTATTCTCCATCCTGTAACCTATAAGCGTCAATCAAGGGGCTACAGCCTCCGCACCTAATGCAACCCGCTTTATTTGCGGTCGGATCGCTGCCAAACTCACGACACATTTTGGCAGTGAATTTAAGAATTTCCAAAAAATCGGCAACTGGGGTATAGGTGGGTGGAAGGTGGGTTCCATTCAAATGTCGGGCGGGAGTAATCACCGGCAGTACCCCATGTGATAATGCTTCCCGTAGTTGTTCCTTGAATTGGTTTAGGTCTTTGTAAAATCCCGTGAGAATAAATGTACTAACTTGATTTTTACCGAATACGGCGATGGCATGATCCCAATGCTGATAGTAAGTCTCTTTTGAGATGTGTGCTTTCCCCGGACATATTTTACTCCGGGCGTCATTATCCAGTATTTCCAAATGGATTCCGATGGTGTTCGCTCCCGCGTCCTTTATCCTCTGATACCAAGTCATATCTTTCATTGGTTCGATCTGGATGTGAATGGGTACTTTTGGGTATGTTTGGCGAATGGTAGAAATAACATCCAGGTATTCTTGCATACCTTTATCTTGAGTAGGGGTTGTGCCGATTGTTAGGGTTAGATGTTTAGCATATTGGGAATCTTCGCTACGGGCGATTCCGATAGTGTCGACCAGTTGCTTCCCCGATTTTACTTCGATGGTAGCATCGCTTCTTAAGGATAATTCTAGACCACAAAATTGACACTGTTGATTTCCTTCCCAATACCGGCAGCGTTGATTGATCGTTGTGGCCAAGGTCTCATCCCCATGCATCAGGGCAATTTTTTTATAAGGTATTTCTTCCTCGTTTGTTTGACTGTAGAATCCGGGCGTGGGAATAAGGGTAATTGGAGGGTGATTATTAGGAATTTTGCTGTTTTCTTTACTTTCTTTACTTTCTTTACTTTCTTTACTTTCTTTACTTTCTTTATCTTCTTTACTTTCTTTACTTTCTTTACTTTCTTTATCTTCTTTACTTTCTTTACTTTCTTTACTTTCTTTACTTTCTTTACTTTCTTTACTTTCTTTATCTTCTTTACTTTCTAATTGAACTTCATAGGTTGGACTAATGGACTTGAGTCGATAGGTGGCATATTCATAGGGTGCCCGATATAAAGGCGTATTTACCATCGATCCATTGGAAAATTTGAAATATCGTCCGCCTGCGGGACCGGCACCGCCTTGTCGTCCCATATCGAACTGAATTCCGACTTTCTGGATTGCTTGAATTACATCCTCGGATACTTCCAAGCCCTCACACAGTAATATTGACTTAAATCGCAGAATCTCTGCCAGTTGTTGATCACCCATATGTCAGCACCTTCAAGGATATCTAGCGGTTGATCGGTTAAATTTTGTATGATTATAGCGTGAAATATGACCATTCAAAAATACTTCTCGATCTCAAAAAGAGCAGCGATCAACCACATCTAAATAAGTTTCCATGCTTTTCTCAAAATATCAAGGCTATTTTTAAGAAACAAACCAGACATTGCTATGAAAATTGAATAAAATTATATAAAATTGAATGAAATTGATTGGAGTTGAATGAAATTGATTGGAGTTGAAAGAAATGGAAAGAAATGGAAAAAATAGTGCCTAGAAGGAAAGGGAAAAAATTATTTATTTAATTGATATTTGGGTAAATGAAATTTGCTAACATGCGGTAGAGAAATCCGGGAAATGAATTCATCCTTCTCCGTCCTCAGAATCACGATTTGGGTGGTGGTGCATATTTTCTTATCGGCAATTTGGAAAGCCCGTTTTACATCTTCCACGTGTTTCATTGCACAATTGCATTCCATAATTATATCACCTGCCCGTGTTCGGGAGCACTTGCCCACTGGTCGACCAAATCCATTTCGCATTCCGGAAGACAGCCGATCAGCACCTGCGAATGACATCATAGCATGCTCACGATAGGTTGTGTGGGGATGTCTACGAATTTTTAAGTGGAAATTTTGTCTGCCGATTTTCTTAATCAATCGACGGTTAATTGAGGTTCTCACTGCTTCAAGAGCGAAATGGGAGATGTTTATGTTGCTTTTGCCAAACATTCCAATTGTGACCTCCCAGCTTTGTTGTTTGCGATTACCTATATCGAATCGAGTAATTTTGGAGTCAGCCCCGCCCCGAACGAATTCTCGGCGGTGAGATCTCGATCTTTTATTTTGATACCCTTTCGAATGAAAGTGGCTGAAACATTCCCATCTACGTCTGCCCATTGTGTGTCACATTTAATATAATAATAAGAAAGTCAATTTTTCATTTTATTAAATTTTTTTGGATTTTCTCGACAAAAAGAAGGCGCGGGGAGGTAGATAGGAGATTTGTTCCAATAGTGGGTACAAACGGGGATACGAAGGGGAATTTTGGGCAATAATTCCGAAAACTTCATACAATTCTTTACCGGTAAAGCCTCGTTTCCCCGAGTCGAATAGAATTCGCAAAGCATTAAGAGGTGGCACCCTTATTGATGATATGAATCGGGTGCCAGATTTTACTCCCTTTTTTGAACCGAAATCCGTGCTGATCATTGGTGCATCGCGGAATGAATATACTTCCAACGGTGTTGTGCTAAAGAATCTCTTGGAAGCGCGCTATAAGGCCAAAATCTTTATTTTTCATCCTTTTACCGACTCCATTCTTGGGATTCCAACAATCAAGACGATTGAAGAACTGGCTGCGCTCCAACCGGCTCCAGAATTGGCAATCGTTCTAACCCGTCATAATTTACTTGAAATTCTCGAAGCACTGGGCAAAAATAAGATTCGGTACGTGCTTTTGCAAGCAGATATTAATTACGTATCAACAGATCAAGAATACAAGGAGATAGAAGGAGCGATTCAAGCGCTTATCAAGCGATATAATCTCAATGTGTTGGGACCCTCCATGATTGGAATAATTGACTATATGTCGGGCTTTACTTCATCGATTATCCCCACCCGTGCCCATTTTCTCCATCTACAACAAAAATCGAATTACTCAGCGGGCGTAAGTTTTTTGTCCCAAAGTGGGGGATTATCGGGGGCATGTGGGTGGTGGAACATTCAGCAACCGGTGCCATTTTCAAAAGCGTTCCATATTGGTGGGGAGATTCAATTTACTTATGCAGATATGCTGGAATTTCTTCTCCATGATCCCAAAACGCAGGTGATAACCCTCTATTTGAAGTCCATAACACCCGAAATGATAGAAGTTATGCAACGTTGTGGCACATGCAAGCCCGTATTGGTGAAGTATGTTGGAAAGGATCCACTCCCCTTAGAGAAATTTCAACAGGCAGGAGCTATTCCTGTCAGAAATTATATTGAGCTCTTTGAATTCGCCAAAGTTTTTATGTGGTGCCCGGCCCCCCAAAACCGGGACGTGGCGATTATAGGACCGTCCTCAGGTGCAATCAATCTATTAATTGCAGAAATGCGAAATTATGAAATTCATTTAGCATCCTTGCAACCGGAGATCCGAGATCATATTTTGTCCCAAATTGGCGGGTCTACATGTGCTTTGGGTAATCCCGTTGATTATTGGCCTCCGAAGGAATTTGTGGGCACTCAAGTTTGCAAAGTTTATTATGATGCCAGTCGATTTTTAATGGAGGATACAAATGTGAGTGCATTGTTCCTGGCGCTGGAATTCTTCTCCGAAATCGAATTCGACTTTTCAATATTTGAGACGATTCAACAAAAATATCCCGATAAACCCGTTATTGTGGTGTTAATTCAAGCCGAAAAGGAAGGATCAGAACGGTTGATTCAAATTAGTAATGAACTCCATATTCCCGTGTTTGTCGATGAGGTTGAGCGGGCTGTGCGGGCATTACATGCTTTGCTGGAATTCAATAATGCCAAGGCAAAGGATATGAAAAAACTCGATAATTCGATTGAAAATATATAGCTAATGACTTGATATATGGAATTTAGTATTTTTTATTTCAATTATGAATTATGTTTCTTCTTTAACTTCTTCTTTGCTTTCTTGGTTAATTTCTCCGCAATTTTCGGTATTATTATCTCTTCTTTTGATTGAAGGGAAATAGAATAGCATGAATGTTCCCAAAACCAGCACGAAATATCCCGCCATAATTAATGTTTCATATATCCCATTTCGATCCAACGACCAACCATAGCCCCATAAGATCAAGGCACTGCCAAACAGACTATTCCGGAGAAAACTGGCAGAGGAGAGGACGGTGGCGCGGATACGGGAGGGAATCAACCGATTTTCATATTCACTTTGGAGTAAGTGGGCAAAATTCCGATTATTTTTAAGTAAGGCAATCAGCACCGCCAATGCAATCCAAGATGTTTGACCTACCATCAGGAAATATATAACGGCTTGCATTCCAATGATAATGATTAAGCTGGTGCGGGGGCCCAAACGTCGTTCAATTCGATCCACATAGAGGGCAAACAACGCACTTATTCCGGTGAAAAGGGCAAATATGAAACCAATCCACCGCACGGGTAACCCAAGATTAACCAAGTGCTTTTGACTTAGCAAATCCCAGTATGACTCGGCGAAGACATCGGCGAACCCAAAAAATACAACAATCCATAGAACGGTGCGGTTTTTAAATATTCGCAGCGAAGACGACCCACTTCCGTCCAACCCGATCTGCCAGAACCCCCGAGGGTAAATCGGTAATGACAATCGTTAGGGAGGTGATTAGTTCAAAAAAACCGATATCTTGGAAAGTATATCCTCGGGATGTGAAGAACAGGATGAATATTGCACTGATGAATGAGAGATTAAACCACGCCTCCGACAGCATAATATAAGTTAGATTGTATTGGTATCGGTTGGATTCATCACCCTCTTTTTCAGAAGTTAATTTATTCGCCATCTAAGTTTACTCCTATGCTTTTTCCATAAGTTTAAGCAATAATTATTGTGAGAAAGGGTCTTCATCGATTCGGAGTTTAGCATATTGAAGATTATCCTGATTGACATTTTTCCACCCGCCAATTCCCCGTAGGAGATCATCGCGTTTAATTCCGCGGTTTTCACAAACCCGTTAGCTGCGTGTGGTGTCGTACTGTTTTTCCCCGGTGATAGGTTGTTCACCTAGAAAAATTGGTGGGCATTATTGAAAAATGTTAAGCTGGAAAAATCGAACTATCGGATGGCATTGTTGAAAAATGGAAACGGAAAAAGAGGAATGTTGATTTAAAAATAAAAAAAGGATAATTGCTGTTGCTTTCCCCGCTTATTCAAATATTTGTTTGAGTCCGCCAGGAACTTCTGCGTTTCCAGGTGAGTTGCAGAGAACATAGGGGTTTTTTCCACATTTGGAGCATTTCTTTCCGATCATGAGATAGAATTCAAAATCATTATGGAGGGCCGAACGGCTGGTCTTCATATCGTAAAGTTGGACATTATTCCCGCATTCGCATTGAATTTTATTGTAGTTGGCAAAACCTTCGATAACCAAATCGGGTTCATCAACTTCGGTGAAATCCGATGCATTTAATAAGGCTTCGGGCAATTTATAGTTGTCTTTATGTGGGATTTCCACTGTGAATGTCGCTAAGCGCCCCTCATCATCAAATTCTGATTTTTGCAAGTAAATAAACATATCTTTGCTATCATCTTCTGGAATTCCGCTCTTACCGTATTGTGAAGTGGTCGCGGGACCCATACCTTCTGGATATTCGAATTGGTAAATGGAACGTAGGGGGGATCCCCGATTGCCGCCTTGGGTGCGGACAAATTGAACATTGGTATATCCTTCGGAAAAGAGGACAAATTGGATTTTTTCCAGTGCCACTTTTTGGGAGATGAGTCGATCCCGCACGTCGTCAATGATATCTTGGATAAAAACCCGCACGTCCTGAATATTCTCTTGTTCATCATCGAGGATGGTTTGAAGGAACTCCAGTTTGAATTTTGCGAATTTCTTCTCTATTAAAGTCTTTACAAGCTGGGGTCCCATACACATAAAGAGAAAGGTGGGAATCATGATTGTAGTTGTATTTGCATTCGGAAAAATGGTTGGCAGCAGGAAGTACAAACCCATCGATGCCACCATGATGATTACACTCCATCGACCAACAACTTTCTGGGAACTGGATTTAATTCCATTAGCACTTGCCACTTCCTCGGCGTGGGTGATCACACTCGACACTTTCGTCTTAACATCCAAGCGTTCCCATTCATCACGCAGGAACATACGGCCGCTGTCCGGAAATTCATTCATTTCCACAGTGCCCAACAACGGTGCAATTAATTCATCTTGGTATTTTTCCATTAATTTGGGTTGGAATACTAAGTCCAGCGAATTATTTAATGCATAATCGTATACTTTTATGATGCCCAATTCCTTCTCAAGGATGTCTTGAAAATTTAACTCGGTGGGGTCTTTTTTCGGTTCTTCTGGATTTTCTTCTCTTTTGCCCAGTAAATTCTTGATTTTACTTCCTAAATCTTCTTGTGGTTCGGGGCTATTTTCATCTAAATTTTCATCTGAATTTGACATGTATAATCAACGTATTTCTCAAGTAACTGGGTATTAAAAACACTAGATCCTTTACAAATTTTATCAAAAATTTTCGTTCCGAGGGAAACAATTTTGTGAACTCCATATTTCAAAGAGCACGCGATGGAACAATCTTCTGTGGTCTTTTGGTGCTCCAAATTGGCATCTCCATAAAAGAAAGGATAAGTTTCTCGAACAAAAAGCTTTTTGAAGTAGTAACACTTAATTCAACCCACTTAAGGAGGTTCGTTGCCTTGCGAATGCGAATGTTAGCAAAAATCGAAGAAAATTGTGTGGGATGTCATACTTGCGAAGAGACATGCGCCCAGTTGTATTTTAAGGAGCCTAATCCACTTAAGGCCGCGCTCCGTATTATTATTGCCGAGAATGACACCGATCCCCATCACATTATGACGTGCACGCAATGTGGAAAATGTATTGAAATTTGTCCTGTCCAAGCGATCACCCGTGCCAAAAACGGGGTTGTGCGTATTAACAAAAAGACATGCGTTGGATGTTTGATGTGCGTGTCTGTTTGCCCTGAAGAAGTCATGTTCTATCATGATGATGTGAATTATACCTTTAAATGCGTGGCGTGTGGTGCCTGCGTTAGAAGCTGCCCGACAGAGGCACTCTACATTAAAACTGTTCAGGATGATTGAAGAGTTAACGATAATTAAGACAGAAAAATGAATTGTGAAATGGAGAAGAATAAAATGGATTCAGAACAGATTCAAGAATTGCGCGCCGCTCGGAAATTACTGACCGAATGGACTTATGATTTGGGCACTATCGAACGGGGTTATAATAATCGAACCCTTTACATTAATATTTCAGAAAACACGGTGCAATCCAAGCCCGTTACCGATGAGATGAAGGAAAAATTTATCGGGGGAAAAGGTTTTGGATTGTATCACCTGTGGAAAGGAGTGAAATCTACAACCAAATGGAATGATCCGGAAAATGAAATAATCATTGCTACCGGACCCATTGGTGGAAACACCCAATATCCAGGATCGGGTAAATCAATCGTAGTTGCCATATCACCCATGACTGACATCGTAATTGATAGCAATGTTGGTGGATATTTTGGCCCCTATCTAAAATTTTCAGGGTGGGATGCCCTGGAAATACAGGGGAAAGCCGCCGAGGATGTGATAATCTTCATTGACGGTAACAAAGGCATAGTGCGGATTGAAGAAGCACCGCTGGAAGCGATAGATTCCCATATACTGGCCGAACAATTAACCACCATGTATGCCGATGATGAGGAAGATAAGCGTAATATTTCCGTTGTATCAACCGGGAAAGCAGCCGAACACACTCGGATAGGTATGCTCAACTTCTCGTTTTATGATGTTCGTCGCAAAACTCCCCGAGTTAAGCAAGCTGGCCGAGGTGGTATAGGAACAATTTTCAGGGACAAGCGAATTAAAGCCCTTGTTGTGAAATTCAAAGGCACAACCGGGGATCTTAATCATCCGGTCAAGAAGGCCTTACTTAATAAAGCTGGGCTCCGTCTCCACAACGAAATGGATAAATTCGACTTACAGCAAAATCGAATGCGTCAGGTCGGCACCGCCAACATCATTGAGGTAATGGATCAGTACGATCTCCTTCCCACCCACAATTATAAATATGGTAGCCATCCCGATGCCAAGAAAATTTATTCCAACGTATTTCGGGATAACTATATTACTCAAGGAATGGCAGATGGTTGTTGGCTGGGATGCAGTATGGCTTGCTCGAAAGCGGCGGATAATTTTGAATTGCTAACAGGACCTTACAAGGGACAGAAGGTCACAGTGGATGGACCTGAATACGAGAATGCCGCCGGATTAGGTGCGAACCTGGGTTGTTTTGATCCCCAGTATGTGCTGGAAGCAAATTTCTACTGTGATACTTACGGGATTGACATTATTTCCTTTTCAACCATGATAGCCTTCGTGATGGAATGCTTCGAGCACGGAATTCTAAATGCCGAGATTACGGGAGGCTTGGAATTGAAGTTCGGCAATCATCATGTTGTTTTGGAATTACTCCACCAAATGGGCCGTGGCGAAGGTTTTGGGTTAATTGCAGGTCAGGGTACCCACCGCATGAAGAAATACTTCATTGAACACTACGGTGCAGATGCCGCATTTGTGAACGACATCGGAATGGAACAAAAAGGTTTAGAGTATTCGGAATATCAGAGTAAAGAATCCCTTGCACAGCAAGGTGGTTTCGGTTTTACAAATAAGGGCCCCCAGCATGACGAAGCTTGGTTAATATTTATGGATATGGTGAATAACCAAATTCCCACTTTCGAGGATAAGGCGGAAGCTCTACATTATTTCCCAATGTTCCGTACGTGGTTCGGGTTGATGGGGTTGTGCAAATTACCCTGGAATGACGTTAGTCCAGCCAGTAATAAAAATTATCCTCCTGCAGAGGCTGCAAAGGTTCCCGAACACGTGGAAAACTACTGTTGGATTTACGAAGGTATTACGGGGAATCCCTTGACTCCCGAGCTTTTAGTGCTTCAATCGGAGCGGGTGTATAATTTCCAGCGTATCTTCAATATTAGAATGGGGAAAGGTTTACGGAAAAACGACGCAGTGCCTTATAGAGCAGTGGGTCCAGTAACCGAGGAAGAATATCTTTCCCGGCAAGAACGTTACGACACACAGATGAAGGATATCATCGGAATTGATCCTGTTGGAAAAAGCACAGACGAAAAGATTGCCATCGTGCGTAAATACCGCTTGGAACAGTATGAAAAACTGATGGATGCGGTCTATAAACGTCGGGGCTGGAATTCCAATGGTGTGCCCACTATCGAGCATTTGAAGAAAATCGGTATGGATTTACCTGAATTACTGGAAATCGTGACACCACTACAATAATAACTAAGCAATCGAAACCCATTTCTACAAAAATTTAAATTTTCATTTTTTCTTCTTTTCTTCTTCTACTTAATTATGCATGCAGATCTAAGCAATCAATAATATTTTCATAGATATTTCTAGATAAAGCGAGTTTGCAATGGGAGAGTTCAATTTTAGGTCATTTCTAATGTCAAAAACGGTCATCACATTTATTGTACTAAACCCTTCTTTCTGGTGAAAGACGAACAATTAAATAACTTTGGTGAAAAGATCTATATAAATGTCATTCCTAACACATCACACTCATGCCCCTCGAGGTCGCAAAACTCTATGGGGACTGACATTACTAATTCTACTTAGTGTCTTCATTCTGGTAACAGTATCAAATTTTGGATCTCCGGAGGCGGAGGAGGAATATGGCGAACATGTTGAACCTCTGTTCATTCCCCCCATTGCCAATGCAGATCCCACAGCGTTTCTTTCGGTGTGGAATACTGAGTTAGGAGGAGTGAGTGGGAGTAATCAAATCCAACTACCGCTCGTAGGTAGCGGTGTATATGATTTTATTGTAGATTGGGGTGATGGTAATAGTAGTCATATCGTGACGGGCAATTATACTGCCGCTATCCATACCTATGTCCCTGCGGGGATCTATGCAGTGAATATCACGGGAAATCTGGACGGATGGCAGTTCAATAATGGTGGTGATAAGTTGAAATTGCTTGAAATATCGCAATGGGGTTCTGTTAATATGGGGAATTCAGGGGGTTACTTCTATGGCTGTGCCAACCTCAATCTCACTGCCACGGATGCATTAAACCTAACGGGAACTACCACATTGAACAATGCATTTAGGGAAGGCACGAATTTAGGCAGTACTGGCAATATGAACGGGTGGGATGTCTCGAGTGTCACTACTATGATCTATATGTTCGAGAGGGCATCGACCTTCAACCAAGCTATCGGCGAGTGGAATATTTCGAGGGTCACTACTATGTACTATATGTTCCATAAAGCTTATGCCTTTAATCAAGATATTGGTGGATGGAATGTCTCGAGTGTCAACGGTATGGGTATGTTTTCGATGTTCAAGTATGCATATGCCTTTAATCAAGATATTGGTGGATGGGACGTCTCGAAGGTCACCAATATGGATGCGATGTTCCACGATGCATCTACCTTCAATCAAGATATCGGCGAGTGGAATGTCTCGAGGGTCACTACTATGCAATATATGTTCATGTATGCTTCTACATTCAATCAAGATATCGGCGGGTGGGATGTCTCGAGGGTCACTACTATGTATGGGATGTTCTATCAAGCATCAGCCTTCAATCAAGATATCGGCGGGTGGGATGTTTCGAGTGTCACTACTATGCATGCGATGCTCCACTCTGCATCTGCTTTCAATCAAGATATCGGCGGGTGGGATGTCTCGAGTGTCACTACTATGAGATATTTGTTAAAAGGAGTATCTGCCTTCAATCAAGATATCGGCGGGTGGGATGTTTCGAGTGTCACTGATATGTATCAGATGTTAAATGGAATCACCTTATCAACAGCCAATTATAACGCCTTACTGCAAGGATGGGCACAACTCGCATTACAATCTGGGGTGACATTCGGTGCAGGAAGTTCACAATACTGTCTCGGAGGGGCGACGGAAATAGCACGGCAATATATCATCGACATTTTTGGATGGACAATTAATGATGGAGGGGGCGTTGTAGACGATGTTGATCCCACATGGGTGCAAATTCCTCAAGATCAAACAATTGGCTCAGATGAGGCATTTATCTATGATATAAATGCCACCGATAATGACAACGCAATCAGCCATTATTGGCTCAATGATACCTCCTTGTTTCAGATTGATAATACGGGCTTGATTACCAATTCAACGGTATTGACTGATGGAACAACTTATTATCTCGAAGTATTTGTCAATGACACTAGTGGAAATGTCATCTCAGCTGACTTTTTGATTGAAATCCTTG
>JABCSI010000194.1 GCA_018238965.1 Promethearchaeota archaeon | reverse complement strand
GCATCAAGCTCATCCATGTTTCTTCGGTTGGTCGCTTTGGCCGCATGTGGCTGTCAGGCAGCGAAGCCGAGATCATGACCGCCAAGAATGCTGCTGTCCAGGCACTAGAAAGTCTCGAAGGCCGCGTAGACGCGTAATACCAAGTCTGGAAAGGAAGATTTATGCCAAAAGAATTCTATACCGAAAGAGATATCGAAGACATGGTCAAGCGCGGCGTGACATCTCTGAATATGACCGAAAATGTTGTGCTGACAGAATTGGCTTACGAAAAAGCCAACAGGCTTGGTATGCAGTTGCTGCGCAGTCAGTCAGATAACCCGCCCAGCGCTCCGATACGCCCCTACCTGTCACAAAAAACCGCCTTCCCCCCATCTATCCCGAAAGCAGATAATCCAACAGGGGAGGAATTACAAACACGCATCCGTGAAGCAGTGTTAGCCCGCATGGGGAACCAGGTGGACCCGGATCTATTGGATACTATCATTCAACGTGTGCTGAAGAGCACGGGAGTAAAGTAATCCCATGTTATTTGGCAGAGTCAGAGGCAGCGCAGTTTGCACACTCAAATATCCGGGTACTGAAGGGCTTAAACTGCTTATCGTCCAGCCATTGAATAGAAAGCTTGAAGCTGTCGGTGCTAAAGTCGAATTGAAGTAATTTCCCGAAGTATTTTCTTTGGGAGAATTAAATCCAGAAGTATCTGCAGAACCAGAAGCTCCCGAATATTTTATCTACACTCTTGAAACTATCGGAAAAGTAGAAGAAGCCCGCAAATTTTACCAATTAGGTATTGATTTAGCACTTCTACATCAAATTCGAACTCCCCTTACTGGATTATGCATCAATCTCGGAGGATTATACTTCCTTCAGGGAAATTTTCAAAAAGGTGAAGAATATTCAAGATTGGCCATTTCCTATTTGGAGGCATCTCCCCATGATTTATATCTTGCGATAACGCTTTCAGTGTTAGCTCCATGCCTCTATGAACAGCAAAAATTTGCAGAATCGCTTTCCACAAGTCAAAAATCAGAAGAAATATTTCTGAAACTGAATGATCAAATCCAAACCCAAATTGCTCAAATTAGAATAGAAAAATGCACATTTAATTTGCCTGATCTTCAATCGGATACTCAAAAAATGATTGAAGTTAAGATGGAAGTGGAGAAAATCCAAGATTCGGAAGATAAAGCAATGTTGTTGGAAGAATTTGCATCTTATTTATATCTAACTAAGGATATCGAGAATGCGAGGAAATTTTATGGTAAAGCAATAGATTTGTCTAGAAAATATTCAGATCGAACCCTTTTGGGAACTTGCCTTTATGATATGGGAATTATAGAGTATGAACAAGGCAATCTCAATGAAAGTAAGGTTTTACTCCAAGAAGCCTATGAAATTTACAAAGATTTTCAGAACCCGGAACGATTAAAGCGAATGGAGTCCATTCTGCAGTAGTTGGAACATTATATTTGCTTATTTTTTAGTTCTTCCAAGTTGTTTACCATTATTTGAAGATATCGTTTAATTTGGTCCATAAGCGCATGATATTTTTCATAATCTGTATAAAGAGCGGGATCAGGCAAATCTACAGTTAAATCTTCGGCCACTTCAGACAAGAGGATTGCCTTCTCACGGTATTTGGCGGGGAGTAACACATCGCGATGATTTTCGGTCATAACAATTAATGCTGTGGCATCCAGAAGATCCTCTTTATGTTTTCGCATTGTGCGGGGTCTATGTTGATCAATTCTACTGAGGGGTATTCCTTCTTCTTCCAAGGCTTGTTTTGAAAAAGGATGAATAACAACGTTCTTTTGTTTCAAAAACCCCCCACTTTGAATGTTAAAATCAGACAATTTCAACAAAGTACTATCTGCCACAAGTTTTTCAAACATCATTCCTGCATACGGAGAGCGACATATATTGCCCGCGCATAAAAAAATGAGGTGATGAGGGTGGGAAGAATGCATTTTATTCCAGAATTCTGAATTATCCATAGTAGTTTCAACTGCTATCGCAAATAGGATTGTAAATTATAATTAAATTGAGAAATTTGAAGTGAAAAAAGGGAGAGGGTAAAGTATGTAAAATTACACGAGAATTACTTCTCTACCGGTGCGGTTCGTATAATTTTGGATTCGAATTCTTCCGGTGTAAGTTCAATATCGGCATCGGGGGCAATCTTTCCGCGTTCTCGCATAATCTGGCGTGCTAACAACCATAACATCTTTGAGAGGCTTTTGCGACCACGATTATTAGCTGGTATCGCGAGGTCAATATTATAAAGATAATCATCAGTATCTATGAAAGACACGACTGGGATACGTGCTAATCGAGTTTCTGCCAAAGCTTGTTTATCAGCGTGGGGATCAATCATTAAAAGCACATCGGCTTCTTGGAATTGATCGATTAAAGGATTGGTCAAAGTTCCAGGAATAAATCGTTCTGCCAATGCGCGTGCACCGGTTACCTTGCAAAAGGCTTTCACGGGTGCCCGACCATATCTTCGGACTGAACAAACCATGATTTTTTCGGGATCAAACGATGCTAAGAATTTTGCAGCAACTCGGACTCGTTCGTCCGTAGCCATAAGGTCAATTACATATAATCCATAACTTGTTGTGCGGTAGATCCACTGCTCACTGTGAGTAGTTTTAAGTTTGGTTCCAATGTGCACACCAGCCGAAAGATAATCATTTCGGGGCATAAGCAAGTTATCTTCTTTTTCTTCTTGTAAAACAACTGTTTCATCGCCTAAGGCGACCGAACTATCGTCATCTTCGCCTTCATTGATGTTTTCTACTTTCTTTTTATCAACCATTAAATTTCACCTTTGTTTTCGTTTCATCGAAGGGGAGATTAGAATCTAATTTCCTTCTCACGAACGCCCAGAAACTTTTTTTCCAACACCTAGAAATCCCGGTATCTGCTGAGCGATTTAAGAAAGTCAAGTTTCCATAAATTAATAATTTTTTGGAGCACATTTCAGAAACAATTTTTCTCCATAAATGTCGCCTCTACCATACCTATATTTTCTCGAGTAAAATTTTTTATCAAAGGAAGGAAACTATACTTGGAATATCATGCCCATTAATAATACTAAATTTCGCTATGTAATTGCCTTCTTGTTTGGTTTTATCATCGCAGTTTTAGGAGTTTTCGTCTTTAGTGATTTTCAGTATCGAGGAATACGTTTAGAAGATGATATATTCCCTAGTTTTGTTTCAGGGACATTTAACGTTGTTTGGGCAGGAATTTATCAATTAGTGGGTTCAGGTTTTTCGGCAAATTTATTTACAGAATTTTCTTTGTCCAATATTCAAAACATGACATTGGCAGGAGTAATATTTGGAGAAACGCTCTGGCCGGCGATACTTACTTGGTTCTCAGCTGGATTTGTTATGGGTGTTATAATTAAGGGTGGTAAACGTGGTTTTACTGGGGCTTTCATTCTTTTTATTGGGATTTGTGTAATTTATTTTGTTGCTGCTGTGTTTGCAGGGTCAAATATTGCTGGAAGTAATATTCTGATCACTTTGGGTGAATTATTAACGGGTTTAATCTGTATTTGTCTCTCTGGTTTATTTGGGGGATTTTTAAGCGGTCCCCACTAAAATTAGGTGAATAACAAATTTCTCTCAAAGAAATTAATATTGAGCAAGTATCTGTTATTGATGATTTTTGGGATCCCTTTTTACATAAAAATCGAGATATCTCCATTTTACATCAGTGGCATATGCTGGAAAAATATGGGAGCATTGATAACTTTCGCATTGTGGCAAAAGGGTCAAAACGCAAAGATGGTTTTAGGAGAGGGTTTTTCTACACGGATTCCGATGTCCATAAGTGGGCTGAAGCAGCAGCGTGGATACTATTAACAAACAAAATACAACATGAATCAAAACGTGCATCTTTTCCAGATGAACCCAAAGAATTGGAGAAATTAGAGAGTTATCTTAATGAATATATTGATATAATTGAGAGTGCACAGGATCCCGACGGATATTTGTTTACGTACAACCAATTTCATTTTCCCGAACGGAGATGGGCAAATATTCTCATAGAACATGAGCTATACTGCCTTGGACATCTAATTGAAGCTGGACTTGCACATAATCGCTTGGATTCTAATTCTCGTCTGTTAAAAGTTGCTCAGAAGGCTGCAGATCTACTTGTCTCTGAATTTTTAACAAATAGGCGGCGAGGGACTCCGGGCCATCCAGAAGTTGAATTGGCGTTGATAAAACTTTATCTCCATACGAATAATAAAGATTATTTTGATTTGGCAGTCAATTTTATCGAAAAACGGGGAAAAACGCGCTTATTTTGGCTTCAACTTGCCAAAGAAAATGCAGATCAAACCAAACGGGTTAAATTGATCTCTGAACAACGAGCTTCCTCCAAAATCGGATCAGAGCATGAAATCGAATTCGGCTTTATGGAAACAATAACCTCCCGGGAAAAGAAACGATACTTTATCCGATCAATGTATCAATTCCTCACAGGTAAATATTTCCAAGAGAATAAACCCTTCCGAAAACGGGAAAACCCCGAGGGACATTCGGTCCGTTTTGGGTATTTTCAAGCTGCAATCACCAAAATGGCAAGTATTCAGCATGATTCCCAAATATTTTCCATTATGGACACCACTTGGGACAACATGATCAAGAAACATATGTATGTTACAGGTGGTTTAGGCGCGCTACCATTGGTAGAAGGATTTGGACGATCTTTCGAATTACCGAATGATGATGGATATTGTGAGACATGTGCTGCTATCTCAAGCATATTTTGGTCATGGCAAATGTTTCAATTATCGGAAAACCCAAAATTTCTCGAAATTATCGAATTACAACTGTATAATGCCACCTTAGTGGGTGTGGGTATTAATGGGAATACGTATTCTTATCGGAATGTGTTGGATGCTTCCAAAAATCACGGGCGGAAAGATTGGTTCCTAACCCCCTGTTGCCCATCAAATGTTTCTCGATTGTGGGGGCAGATTGGGAAGTATATTTATTCAGTTAAGCCCAACACTTTATTCGTAAATCAATATATTGGAAATGTTTCTGAAATATTACTTCCACTTCTTAATATTGGACAAGATAGCGAACCTTTAGATAAAGAACTGTTGGATACAGAATCGTTGGATATTCAAATTGCAATGAAATGTGATTTAGTGAAGAGCGGGTTTGTTTCTCTCACATTGGATATGCAAAAATCCCAAAAATTCGAAATAAAATTGCGATTCCCGAGTTGGTCCTCGGAATGTACTTATCAAATAAATGGTGGCATTGAAACCAAATTGTTACAGGCCTCTGATTCTGGAAAAGTAATTACTGCGAGCGGACATGATCCATATTTAGCTTCCTGGATTTCCCTAAACCGAAGGTGGAATCCGGGAGATATTCTAACTATTCATTTCTCCCAATCTATTCGTATCTTAAAATCCCCTAAAAAAGTGAAATCTAATCGTTTCCATTATGCTTTCCAGCGCGGCCCACTAATATATTGCCTCGAATCGATAGACAATCCTCATTTTGATTTTCTAAAAGATTCTATTCCATATCAGCCAGAAATTCGTTTTGAATTCCAACCGAATTCTTTCAAAGGTATTCCCACGTTAATCATGCAAAACCCAGATAACTCAAATAACCAAGAGGACCAAGATGACCAAGAAGATCGAGATAGCTCACTTCTGCACTTGATTCCATATTTTGTTTGGGCAAATCGGGGACTATCCCATATGAAAGTCTGGATCCCCCATTCGACGAAACAATAAACTTATTTATTTTTTTCCCATTACATATATATACCATACTCATGGAGTTCCAATTATGCGCCGAAAGGGTTTAACAATTTTTTATCCTCAATATTTCGATTCCACTCGTTCCACACGATTAGGAAGACGCGTTCCAAGTACCGAAGCCGTCTATAGACCTTCATCGACCGATTTATTTGAAGCAGCCGAGAAATTGAAATATTATGTGGAACATGAAAAAAATGCCCACTACCCACGAACTCCTTTCGATAAACCTGGAAGAGTACTAATTGATATCATGGGACAAAAAAAGACCTTTGTTCTTCATCGACTTGCTCCAGAAATTAAATTTGTTCAAGATGAAAGGAAGAAGGCAGCCCAATTGGCCAAACGGAAGAAAAAACACAAGACCAATAAACAAATTTTGCAAGAAAAACTCCGTCAGAAGCAAATAGCAAAGAAGAAAAAATAATCAATAATTATTTTAGAAGTATTGATTCAAAAGTCAAAATTAGGTATTGTAAAATGAGAATCATATGTCCTATTGCAGGTATTGGCTCCTATCTTCAACCGTTTATTGTATCAAAGCCAAAAGCATTAATGAAAATAGCGGGTAAACCGATTATTGCGCATTCGTTGGAAAAATTGAGTGAGATTTTTCCCAAGGATACAAAAGTTTGCTTCATTGTTGGCTATAAGAAGCGTCTATTGATGGAATTTTTGATTAAATTTAATGAAAGTATGGAAAACTATTTTGATCTCGAATTTGTGGAGCAAAAATCTGTTGGCATTGATGGTGATCTTCCAAAATTCTCAGGAATAGGGGACGCTCTTGCATTAACTAAGAAATTCGGAGCCAATGAAGATTGCTTCATTTTCTTTAGCGATCGTTTGCCCACTTCCAATTATAAATCTTTACTCTTAAAATTTCAATCTTCTCAAGCAGATGGGGTTTTTAATGTGCAGGAAGTTGAGGATCCAGAAAACTATGGTGTGTGTGTTCTCGATAAGGAAGGATATGTCTCAAAGGTTTACGAAAAACCCGATAGATTTTATTCAAATTTAGCTACTCAAGGGGCGTTCATTATCAGAAAAACCATATCAGAACGATTTTTTACCCTACTGGAAAATCAAGCTAAAGGCCTTCCTTCCCGATATACTCATAGCTATTCTCCCATAGTTCAGCAATTGATTACTGAAGGAATTAAATTTGAAATCCATGTAATGTTGGATAAAATACTGGATTTTGGTTCCATCGATAAATTTATTGAGGGAAACCGTATACTTTTATCGAATTCTTCCATTAGTAAAACCCAAAACTCGGCTGAATTGTCTTCATCCTTGCCTAATAATGCTGAAATCTCCAATTCTACCATCATACAACCTGTTTTTATAGGTGAAAATGTAACAATATCGAATTCCGTGGTTGGACCTAATGTTTCTTTGGGAAATAATACGGTGATTACTCGATCAATTTTGTCCAATACAGTTGTAGGGGACTGTTCTACGCTTGAAAATCTCAACACTAATTCTTCGATCATTGGTGATTATGTTCAAATAGAGAATCTGGTTAAAAATAGAATATCAATTGGGGATGCTTCTTCCATTATGCTCGCAAAAAATTTGTAATCATCAATTTTGCGATATTTCCATTTTTTGTTTCATAAATTTTTAATTTCGTTTCTAAAATTCTTAACTTTCTTGCTTTTTTCTGATTAATTTTGGTAGAAATTTTAAGAAAAGAGCTTGATCCAAAACGCAAGCGTAAGCCTTTGAAACGAAGTTTCATTTTGCCCGGTGGTGGAATTTGCGATAGTTACGAACCTACCGAAAAAAAATATGAGTTAACAAAACAAACTTTAGAACTTTTGTATGAATTTAATTATCCGGTTCACATACTTACAAAATCAACATTGGTTGTTTGACCCAGAAATACTTCTGCATCTTGTTGTATATTCAGAATAATATTACTGCAGGTCCGATCAATAAAGAAGCTTTAGAAATCTCCCCTATTTCTTTCTCTGAAATGTTTTTGAGGATATTATAATAGCTGTTGGCAATACTTTTTTCTCTGGGCTCCAAAGCAGATGACGTCAATAATAGTATTTCAGAAGAGGTATGGCATTGTGGAT
>JABCSI010000193.1 GCA_018238965.1 Promethearchaeota archaeon | reverse complement strand
AACGCATCACTCTTGACGATGGCGATATGGCGACATCCGGTATAATCACCGCAGACATCGATGGGGACGGATTACTTGATATCATCGCGGTGGGAAGCTCGACAAAAAACATTAAATGGTATGAAAATGCACAAATTCTCTCAAATATATATCAGTATCTTAAAGAAATTCACCCATCTATTGAACTCCAAATTGATCTAACTGATCTATCGGCGATGAAACAAAATGGTAACCAATTGCTTGAAAGTCTTGCTTTAAATTTAGTTCATCCCGAATTGCTTATCAGGCAGAAAACTATTGCGTTTTTCAATGAAAATTTCGAGACTCCTAATTCCATTCTTATGACGGAAGGCAATATAATCGATGAATTGCCCTCTCCTCTAAAAAAGAAAGTCCTAGAACAATTGCTAGAACACTATAAGACAGGAAATGAATGGTATTTGATTTTTGCTACATTTTGGTTGGGAATGTATGGTGATGATGCCTGCTTACCCTTTTTATTTAAAAATCTGAACCATCCTTCGGAAAAAATAGTAAAACACGTTATTAATGCCCTCGGAATTTATGGGTCTTCCCGATCGATTCCTTATCTCCTCCCATTGATTAATGATGAAAGTATAGATTCAAGACTGAAGCACAGCGCAATTATATCTATTGGGATTCTGGGGGACGAAGGTGTGGGTATACAATCCCTTATCCATGAACTATATACTCGAGATTCTACAGATTATTCCGATCTAATAGATTATCTGAAAACCCATGGGGCTCGAATTCTGAAGTATCTTGCGTGTGAAATTGAATACGAGACCAAGGCAGATAGAAAATCTCAACTCAATTCATTTTATTCCTCCGTGGCTCAGGAGTTCTCTGTGGTGAATTCCAAAAAATATAATATTTTACTATAAACTTATTTTTTATTGTGTTTTGATGAGAATTGTGAATATTGTGAGTAATGTGCGAAATATAAGGTTATATATCAAAATTATTCCCTTCTGGTTACTAATTTATCTTTCAGGGTTGATTTTCCGTTTGTTATCAATTTTTCCACAATATTTCATGATTTGTATTCAATTTTATTTGGTAACCTTTGGATTATTGAACATTTTGCACGCCTGGAAAAGTTATCGGAAAAATGGTAAAGGGAAACTCTGGAAGCATACCATTAATGAATTAATTCTGGGAATCTCTTATTTTGCTTTAGCAATCTACTTACCTAAAATATTTCCCAGTATTTTGGGTTTGGAATTCCGTTCATTCATATTTTTCCATTTATGGAATTCTTTAACAGTTCATATTATGTGTTGGGTTGTCTATCTATCAATTTCAAAATGGAATAATAAACGATTTTCGCGGAATCTCGCCTATGATGAATGGTTACTTTTGGTGTCCCAAGTAAATGTTCACAAGAGTGATTTCCAGATCGATTTTCGGAGAAAGATTATGCATTATGGAATTGCCTTAGGATTATTTGCAATTTACTTCATCGGGATACTTTTTCAAGCGCCATTGCAGGACGTGGGAATTCTAACGCAGCTTTTTATCTCCTATTGGTGGTTTGCCGTCGGTCTTCACCTGCTTTGGGTAATGAATTTGGCGGATTTAATTAGGTTACATCGATTTAAGTGGTTAGGACGCTTCGCTACCCGATGGCTCGAACGATCCATTCGTCCACCGGAATATCATACTTTTACCTCTGCCAGTATAATGATTATTTCGTGGTTTCCGTTTTTACTTGCACCCTCTCCGATTTTTCTTATTGTGGCCATTGCTGGTTCCTTCAGTGACGCTCTAGCAAGTTCCATTGGTAAACGGTGGGGGAGGCGACCCGGTAGAAATGGAAAAACGATTGCAGGATATCTGGCTGGGTTTATCTCCACTTTTCTAATAACTGGCATTATATTTCTATTATTTAGTTCTCAAGCTTATTCTGGTGGGGAAATTATATTATTTGCCTTTGGTGCCGCCCTGGGTTTTCTTATAGTGGATCTTGTGTCACTACAGATTTCGGATAATTTTCTTAATCCTATTGTTATTGGAACAATATTGTGGGTTCTTTCCATAGTAATATGAGATATTTATCAAAATTTTTTTATATTATTTTATTTTTTTTATCCTGAAAAGGAGGAAAGATTTTCTACAATTTTTTTATAGGGTAACTCCATTAACCTAGTAGGAAACAAATTTGGAGTTCTGAAATTTTGGAAAAGAACTTAGAAATGCAGATTTATTCGGAAATTTTTACAGCTTATGAGGATCAAAGGTTTAATTTAGGTTTCGAAGAGAAAGAACTGATTAAACTTATGAATATGCTGAAATCAAAAGAACACGATCCTAAAACAGTGGACCTTATTGTCAACAACTCCATTATTTTGATTCTTGCCTTATTTTTTGAAAAAAATTCGCAACATCTCTACGAAAAGCACGATTTCACACCCAATGAATTGGCCCGAATAAAAAATACCTTTGCTACATCTCTGAATGGAGATCTCTCTTCAAATATGCCTGAAACTTTTTAAATCAAGCAAAGGGCTTTGTTTACTATATTTTTACCATCTTATTTTCTACCTCGAATAAAGATAATAAATTTTCTCCAAATTTTTCTTAACAAGTATTAAAAAGAAAGCCCTCATACTCTCATCTATATTTCGAGTTCTATTTCGAGAGTGACAAACCCCGTGATTACCGAAATTCCACTAGACTCTGTTGGTTTCTCATTGATATTATGGACTGGACTTTTTTTTGGTATTCTTCATACAATTATTCCATGCAATGAGAAGTTCGTATTTTGTTTCTATGCCTTTGGGGTGGCAAGAGATTGGAAACAAGCTTTTAGAATAGTTAATTTTTATGGGGCAGGTTTGATGTTGATGAACCTGCTTATTGGGGGCACTGTATCCTATATCGGTGCAGTTGTAAGTTCATTTTTCGATGTTCATGAAGATTTTCGCTTTGTGTGGAATGGAATTTCGGGATTCGTGTTAATTCTCAGTGGCACCATTATGTTCATTCAACTAAAAAGGAAGAAGTATTGGCCCCACACTGACCAATTTCAGGAACTTACCGAAAATTTAGGCACACTAAAATCTCGAAAACGCACCTCATTTTTATTAGGTATGTTGGCTGGGATTCCCCCGTGTTTATTTGAAATGGCGATTTACGGATGGGCAATCACCTTTTCCGCTAGTTATGGATGGGGGAATGGGACCTGGACTGTATTCTTTTATGGCATTGGAACTTGGTTGGGGCTGTATCCTTTAGCTCTCTTGGTAAGTGCAGGAGGTAAACTCTCTAAAGCTTTCAAGGGTTCAACCCTGCAAAGAATGCAAGAGAAAATGGGCATGAGAAAGACAGAAACTTCTCCAATTGAGAAAGTTGAGATAGCTGAGGAGGCTGAAAATGATGCGAATTCTTCTGTCATAGATTCTACCACCAAACCGGATTCCTCAAACAAAAAGAAGAAAAAAAAAGGGCATACTCGCTCTTCCCTAATTGAACTTCTAAGTGCTTGGGCTTTAATTTTGCTTGGAATTCTATTTCTATTTCTTGCGTTCTTTAAGATAGATATTCTTCCTACTGAATTGATGCCAAGCAATGCTCCATGGCCTTTTCCAAATTGAAGGAACATATCTTTAAATGAATATACCTATGGGATTTTTCCCATGTCTGTTATTTTTGGTGAATCGAGCATTTTTCATTGATACCATCATCCTAACATTTTCCCTAACATTTATAGCATAACAGCAATATTTCTAAGATTAAGAAAGAAATTATTAGTAATGTGGAGAAAATACAATGGGAATACGGGAAATCGAAGATCGGAATCAAATGAGGGAATTAATGCGGAAAAAAGCCGCAGAATTGCGAATGAAACGCTTAGAAACTAAAACCGAAATTACTAAAATGACCAAGGATAAATTGGCCGAAATTGCCAAAAAACACGGGGTCATCATCGCATTGGATCCTGATATGCAAGAAGCTGTGGAGGAAATTCGCAAAAGATATAATATCCCGAAGGAACGCATCATCAAAGAACAAATCACCGAAGAATCTGTACTAAAACGTGGTAAAAAGGTTCAACTCGATCGTCTCGGAATGTTGGCATATCAGCGGGTAATGCTCGAGAAACAAGAAACAGGGGGATTACTTACGATTCCCGATATTTTCGACCGCGTTAATACAGGTGTTTTGCAGGGAAATATTACCATGGAAGATGTTGAGAAAGCCGTAAAAATGTTGAAGAGAAATAAAATTATCCCGGAAATTCGGACATTGGAAAGCGGTGTTTTGATTGCTTCGTTCTTCCCCGTACAATATACAAAAGATCAAGCTTCGATCCTCAATTTGGTAAAGGATGACGGGGTAATTAATACGGGAGATGTGTGTAAGGAACTAAATTGGACTGTGGAACGGGCTGAACGGGCTTTACAAAATCTCGTTGATACTCGGGTTGCAAGAATCATGGAAACGTTCCGTACTGGCAAAAGATATTTCTTCCCCAGTTTAAAACTCAAAAAATAGATAAAAAATGGGATTTGCTCTTTTTTTTAATAATAATGTTATAATTATTTTTCATATTTCGGGTTAAATTTTTAGTTCAAATTGAATTTTATCCCGAATTGATTGTCCTGAAGCTCCACCATCTCGCCTTTATGTTCCTTCTCCAATTTTCGGAAGATATACCGTAAATCTTCCATTGGTAAGAGTGCAAATTCTTCGTTTGACTTTCGGATATCCGGAACCATAATTATATCGAAAATAGCGTTATCATAAGCCCATTTTTCAATTAGTGTGACCCATTCGTCCACGGATTTCCAGTATACCCGCAGTTCATCCTTCTTTCTTTTATTGCCGACCCATTCGGCCAAATCTTTTTCAATCAGGGCATCACATAATTCAGAAATTGAATCCTTTCGATTTGTAAATTTGTTAAAGGGTTGTTCGGTCAATAATCGTTTGGGAAAAATAATGTGGATCGTTCCGACGCGGGCATAATCCAAAAGAACTTGACTCCATTCCTCGCGCCACGATTGAAAATCTTCTTTGGCTTTTTTGTGATGGGGCATCGAATACATGAATCCATACTGTGCTTCTTCCACCCATTCGTGTAATTCGACCAATTTTTCATAGGTGGTTTTTACAACAATTTTTTGTTCCTGCGCCACCTCAAGTTTAATTTCGTCCATCTCTTGAGAGATCACAGATTCGTCGGCAGATTCCTGGAGGACCATTTCACCCTTTGTGGCCGATTTAATTTGGGAAGCCAGTTTTTCTTCCAAATCATCCAGAGTGGCATCTTTTTCGGGTTCGACTTTGGATAATTCGTCCTCTAATTCCTGCAACCGCTGGATTTTCCGCAATTTTTCCAGTTTTGCGGCGTTCAGATCAAGTTGATCTTCGGGTAATTGCTCGGATACCTCTTCCTCAGATATTGCTTCTTCAGATTTTTCTTCGCTTTTTGGTTTTCGAATTTGTTCTGCGATATTCATCACCCGCCGAATTCGTTTGTCCACTCTTTAAAGCGTTCGATCTCTTCGTCCGAGACCACAGGTTTGATGTGTTTCATTACATTGAAGAAATCTTGTTGATTGATGGGCCGGACATTCAAAATATCATCTCCATCCGTGAGTCGACCAGATACATCTAATTCTCGCACGGGGAGCATAACCACTTCGCGGCAAATTGTCGATATGTCTGACCCTGAATACCCTTCACTTTGGGCCGCTAACTCATTAAAATTCACGGTATCGTCCGTATCCACGCCTTTTGTGCACAATTGGAAGATTTTCTCCCGCCCTTCGATGGTGGGCAGGCCTACGTAAATCTTCTTCTCGAAGCGCCGCAGAACTGCACTGTCGATGTGCCACGGCACGTTCGTCGCTCCCATGATGGTGACGAGTTTTTTGCGGTTGCTTTTTACGCCCTGCATTTCTTGGAGGAATTGGGTCTTCAATCGCCGTTCGCCGCCGCCCTCATTTCCGGTGCCGCGCTTCCCCGTGATGCTGTCGATTTCATCCATAAAAATGAGGGATGGAGCATCAAGGCGGGCCACTTGGAATAGAGTTTTGAGGAGCTTTTCCGACTCACCCAGCCATTTACTGACCAAACTGGCCGAATCCGCCGCGAAAAATTGAACTTGGCATTCATTGGCAGCGGCTTTGGCCAACAATGTTTTGCCGCAACCGGGCGGTCCAAATAACAATATACCCCGCCATGGTTTCCTTACTCCCTTAAACAGTTCCGGGTGTGCCATAGGCAACACGACCGCTTCCCTTATGGCCTGTTTCGGAATCGTCATACCCGCCACGTCTCCCCAAGTTTCGGTCGGGCGCTCCGTCACGATTGTGCCTTCGATGGTCTTGCGCAGTTCCTTTTCTTCATCCGACATCTCCGAATCTTCGCCATCCTCATCATTGGATTTATCGGAATCTTTATCACGATCCGATTTTTTACCCTTTCCCTTGCCTCCCGAGGGCACTTTGATTTTTTTCTTTCCGATATTCGTGAGGGCGTCGGCTCTTCTGAAATACTGTTTCGCTTTGTCGATGGCGAGCGCCTTCAGTTTGGAGTTTTTGCAGAATTTTGCAAAATCGTAAAGGGTTTCGCTGGCAGATAAATACTTATCAGCTGCCGCATCGTATTTCTTATTGCGGTCAAGATCTATTGCTTCGTTAGCCATTTTAATAGCAGCGTTGAAGATCGCATTATCATTCGCCATGTTTTTTCCCTTAAGTTATTTATTCCCTTATATTATATGTATTTTTTTCCATCTTAAAATCATTTGCCACCAACTATTATCATGTTGTAACAAATTCTTAGAACCCAAAAAATTAAGAAAAAAAATTGACCATTCGGTAGTAACATCCACACTATCGAACGTCTTTATCGTATATTGACTCTTCCCATTAGAAAGCTACACAAATCTCTCTTACATCTTAATTTTCATTTTGAGTTAAAAAGGAATTCCTCCACCATCGGGCAAAAGCATCATAAATTAGTTCACCTCCAAACTAATCTTCTATTCTTAAATTCTTTTTAAAAGTCGATAAAATTTTATTAATCATTACAAGAAAGAGATAGTACTAAAAATATGACAGATATGCAAGATCTTATTCAACAATACAACTCTCATTTAAAGACTTACGAGAATATTTGCCGTAAACCACCTGATTTGGTTATAAATGAGATTCAGATCCACGATTTACCAGAGAATTTCAAAAAATTCGATCGGAAATTGGGTTTGCTATTAGATGAACAACTTCAACTATATGCTGGTTTCGGAAATGAAGTTTTCTTTATGGAATTTGCAGCTTTGCTCTCTTTTATACCTGATAAATTTCGTTCCTTTAATATAATCAGACGAATTCTGTTTATCATCCTCTTTCCGAAATATGAGCAATCAATAGCAAAATCTTCTTGGATAAATAAAAAATTTCACTCAGTTATTCGAATTTTGGAAAAAGATTTAATGAATTGGTCAAGTTCTTCCTTTTTTACTGTAGATACATTGTATTCTTTTGTTAACACAGTAGAAATCGCCCAAATTTTGATGGAATTAATTCCCTACCTTGATTCAGGGATAAAAAAAGGAGAAATCATCCAGAATATACATTTCTTATTCTCACCCCATTATGAATTTTCATACAAAATGATGACCGAAATTTATTCCAATGAACAAATATTTAATGATTTTTTTATCAATCCTAATATTTCGGGGGCGTTTTCCAAATTAATTCCTTTAGTTAATACGTTCAATTTCACTTCCAAGTATCTAAATTTATCTCAATTCTTTATAACATTTCATTTAAGCTCAAATATATTCAAAAATTTTCAAATATTGGAAAAAATTCAAGATTTGTTAACAGAAATTCCATTTTTTAATCAAATTCAATTTGGAAATGACC
>JABCSI010000192.1 GCA_018238965.1 Promethearchaeota archaeon | reverse complement strand
TTTTTTATTAATTTTTTTTTTTCAATATTCATCGTATTAATTACTTCATTTATGATTTTTGGGAATTTGGGGAATTTGGGGATTTTTTGGGTTTTTAGGAATCCTTTATCGTTCATGTTAGCAAAAAGTGATTATAACGTTTTTATGATTGCATTTTGGGCTTTCAGCATATCATCTAAGATCAAAACCATGGCATCTTTGATATCTTGGGATGATTCTGGAATGCTCCTTTTTGCATTCACGCTTGCCAAAAGCACTTCACTCAATCCGCGTAAAATCATGTCTGGGGAATACCACGGTCGCTTGGATGCCCACCATTGTTGACAAGAATGAATACCCCGATCTAAGAAGTTTCTGGCGTTATCGAATAATTGCTGTTGCTCTTTATTCATACTTTCGCGGTATTTCTGCGCAAGATGAACTGTGGTTAGGGCATACATTATAAATCTATGCTGCTCCAAGTGCAAGTGATTGGAGGGATCAAACCAGAGGGGAAATGGTACTTTTCGTTCTAAGTCGTAAGGCATTGTGCTCCAGCTGGATGCTTTCGGAATTTGTTTTGCGCCCTTGGCATACTTTTCCACTATTTCGGAAACAGTGCACATTTGAATATCTTCACGATTAGGTAACGCATCAAATAAGGGCACTAAGAAATTTCTAATAGCGTGTTTTACATGGTGTCCGAAAGTTTCACCGTCCATGGCCAAAATTATATAATAATCGTGATCTTGCCTTTTGTATTTAATGCGATTGGCGAAAGCTTCCACTGTGTTCACTTTATCAAAAGCACAATCGATGGAAATCATATCATCCCGAAAAACCAGTTTTGTCCCGGTCTTCGCATGTTCTGAGATGAAAGTAGACGGAAATTCAGGCAAACTATTCGCAATTCCCGAGCTAATGACCCAATCAAAGCCCATTTTTTTAATTGCGGGAAAAATTTCTTCACTAATTGCCATTTCTGGGGGGAAAAAGCCCTTTGGTTGATAGACTTTGCCAAAATAGTGTTGATTTGTTTCTGTATTTAATTTAATTTGTCGTAGAACTTCGGGTTCAGGAATAAGGGGTAGGAGGGGATGAAATTTTCCCGATCCCGTAAAATCTATTTGATTTCGAGATGCAAGTGTTGTAATCCCCTCTATGATATCGTGATAACCATAGTCATCGAGTTGTTCAGTGAGGGTTGCATTAATATTTAAACTAATTTTTGCTTCGGGATGATCTCGTAATGCAGTTAATAGGGGACGGTACGATTCTTTGACAATTTGCTTTATCACCGGTGCAATTTGTACTGGAGGTTGGTAAATATGAAGTAGGAACGCGAAATGAACTGTCATAACTATTGTATGTGAGGAGAATCCCTTTTTATACTTTCTCTATCTACTCAGACTTTTGGTTTAAGATGAAATTCATCCACAATTTGTTGGGTTGTTTCTGCAACGGTCTGGTGAGTGGTATCAATTTTCAAATAATTCTCATTAACAAGACCAAAAGGATGGGTAGAATTTACCTGGAGATCGGATCTATACCACTTCGACAAAAGTTTTTCAGGTGTGGTGAGCCTCCGTGGGAGAGATTTTCCCTGTGCCTTTAATTCAGCCTTTCTGCGCTCAAGACGGATATTTTCATCTGCGTATAGTTCAATTTCTTGAACTGGGGCATTTAGCAACCGAAATTTCTCTAAAATAGACTCTACAAGTTGTTTATCCCTTTTTCGGTTTAAATATTTCACTTTCGTTAATATTATACCTGGTGTGTTGCTTGCAATCATTTCTTCCAGAATTTCAAAATATATATCCATTTCCACTTTTAAAAAACGCCCATAGATCCAAAGGAAGAGTCTTGAGTGCATCTGCATTAAATTATGAGCGTAAAGTGTCTGATAATTCGTATATTTGGCGATTTCTTTACTGATGGCCATTTTTCCAACATTTTGGGGCCCCCATATAAATATAACTTTCATCTTGTGTCAAGAAAATTGAGAGGGACGGATTTAATAAATATTTCTTTTCGGGCATAGTTGTGGATATTTTGTTAGAGAGTATCAATTCCATCGAAAATACTATTAATTAACATTAAGACAGTAAGAAGAAAAATGAAAAAGGGCTCACCTATAATTTAAGAAAAAGCATGATGTGAGACTAGTAGGGAAAAAAATTACATGCTCCGAAGATGAGCTTTTATTTAATCATCCCAATTTGCATTAGAAGTGCCTGCTAAGGGGTATCCATTTGGCATCATATTGACCGGAACACTTCCAAATTTGGTCACGATGATTTTCCGTTTGCATTTATCCATGGAATCGCCTTTACAATACATCCTCACGAATCCACGCAAAGCTGCTGCCTTATCTTCCATCTCTTCATATGTTTGGAAAAACGCACATGTAGAAAGCTTGTTACATTCTTGCATACATAACTACTAATAGATCAATCTAAATATCTTTGTGAATATTCATTCAAAATTTTTTTTTTTAAACCGGAAAATCGTTCATTGCCTGTTGAATGCGTTTGAAACATTCATCAATATCCTTAGCAGGAACGGAGCAGAATGCAAAACGAATCCCATTTATATTTTCTTCTTCATTTTCGCTGGGGAATGTGCCTACCCGATATTTTGTAACCAGATGATCGGCAAATTTAGTGGCGGATATTCCTTCGATGTTCAGAAACACGAAAAATCCACCCGAGGCTGGATCCATGGTGATTAGCGGATGTGGATACTTGTGGAACGCGCCTATGGTCTCGTCATACCGTTTTTGCAAGATCTCTTGCACAATTTTTTGATCATTTAGTAATGTGGTAAAATCATCGTTGAGATATTCCACCAAAATTTCTTGGGCGAGATGATTTGAATTGCTGATGGTGGACCGAACCATTCCTTGGATTTTATTGTCCCACTCTGCCTTGAGTATCGGAATATCTTCATCAGAAACCCATTGGGAGGATAGACCTAAAGTTATGGCGGCAATTCGGCCTCCGTACATTAACATTTCCTTGGAAGTGCCATCCATTTTAATTGGAATTAGAAGTGAATGTCGATCGATAAGTTCGTAGAATAGAGAATGGGAAACAACCTCGGAATTATACACAAAACCCTCATAGGCATCATCGCATAGCACGATCACGGGTTTTTGATGTGTTTTACAGAATTCAATCAAGGAATCAACAATTTCCCCTGCTTCTTTTGTGGATGGGCAGTATCCTGTAGGATTATTTGGGAAATTCAAAATGAGAACTATTTTATCCTGGGTTTGAAGTGATTTTTCCATAGCATCCAACATTCCGGCTAAGTTAAAGCTACCCTCTTTGAAAAATTGAAAGGGAAGAATAGTCTCCTCATTTTGGAGTTTTAATACCGAATTGTAATTTCCCCACCGTTTATTGGGGCATACGATGGATTCCCCGGGATTGAGAAAGAGACGGTTGGTTATGAAAATCGCATTGGTAATTCCATTACAGATCACCGGTTTTGAAATTAAATGATCAATTTTTCGGGGAGGGGAAGGCATGTTTTTAGCATTTTTACCTTTTTTCAATATCCATTTTGTCCAGACATCGCGAAATGTCGGAACTCCGGGGACTGGTGCATACGCTGCCATTTTTTCTGGTTCTAGGTTAATGTATTTTTTTAATCCGGGTAAATAATAAACAATTTTGGATTTTCGTCCCTCTGGTAGTATATCGGTTTCTGATCCAAATGCACTGCCGATGGTGGCATTGAATTCACACTCTTTTTTTGCGCGATTTGCCCAGTAGAATATCCCATTGGGTTGATATATTCGTTTTCCCACATCCGAAAAAATCTCATATAGTGGGGTTTTTTTTAGAACCGGAAAGTCCATAATCACTTATATATCCACAATCTCATATAAACCCCCCTAACAACCCAATAGTTAAGCCGAATCTTCTGAATTTGGCAGTAGTGCTATTATAGAATTTTGTTTCTCGCCTTAGTAAGGCCCTCATCGAATTTTTGGTCTTTTTTGATCATATCATTCCGAATTTTGGTGAAAAACAGAAGAATACATTTATTAGCATCCTTTGATGAAATTTGAATCACTCAACGGGGAGTGAATTAATATATGACCGAACGAGATGAAGAATATTTTAAACAATTTATCGGCTTGGAATTCGGATCCGATAAGTATCGAATTAAGGGGAAGAACCTATCAGCATATTCTAGAGCAATTGGAGATCTGAACCCAAAATTCTTTATGGAAAAGCCTGAAGGGGATGAAAAACCCGATTATTCAAAGATATTGGCACATCCTGGCTATGCTGCGACATACACCATTCCTGGATTGCTTATGCGATTGGCTGAAGTTGTCGACAGCGATGGAGAGAAACTTGTGAAAAGCATTGGGAAATTACTGCATACCTCCCAAGAATACAACTATGATGGTTGCGAGCCCTTGACCCAAGCCGATAAAAAAGTGTTTACCAAAGGAAAGATTGTCGACATTTTCGTAAAGGGTGAGAGATTATGGGTTGAATTGCTATATACTTCGACCAATAAAGAGGAAACTAAAACCTATTGCAAAACAACAATCAAAGGGTTGTTGAAAAAAGGAGGCTTCTAAAATGGTTGAAGTAGGACAAAAAATTGTGAAAATTGATGGCCCTGTAACTCGGGAATTGATTTTGAAATATGCTAAAGCATCAGGGGATAATAATCCAATCCATATTAATGAAGAATTTGCTATTAAGGTGAAGTTAAATGGAGTAATCGCCCATGGTATGCTTTCATTTGGGCTTGGTGCCCGTCATTTAAGCGATTTTGCCGTTGAATGTAATGGGACACTTTTCAATTTGGGATGTGAAATGCGCGGAATGGTCCGACCTGGGGATGAGATTTTGACTACCATCACCGTGAAGGGTATTCAAGATAATATTGCGGAAATTGAGATGATCCAGAATAGTCGCATGTCCCTAAATTTAAAGAAGGATGGCACTGTTATTAAAATCTTTGAAGGGGAAGAAAGAGGCTGGGTTTCCGAAAAGGAAAAGCATCTGATTACGACCGAAGAAACCGCCGAAGGCACCCTCACATACCGAGAAGCACTTGTAAATAAAGGCTGGGCTAAAATCCGCTTATCGTAGGGGGGTTTTCGGCTCAATATTAAATTTTTTTATTTGTCCTCAACCTTTTTCACCTTGACGACTCCAAAGGAACATAGGTTGAAGGAAAATATATTTTTGGGAACCTATCGGATAGTAAAACGTAAAATTCCCGCAAAATCTTTAAACCTTTTTCCATTTTGGTATTGTAAGTCCGTTTAATCCGTTAATTTGGGCGTTAAACCGATTTTGGTTGTTAATAAGATTTTTCACCAAAAGATTCCCTCTAATGGAAAAAGGACGGTGCACTCGTGGGTATTAATTGAATAAATACATTCCCTAAAAAGAACAGTAAATTCCCATCCCTAAAACGTTCTTTTTGGCACCATCGTGAAGAAAAATTCTCAAAAATTCATTTTGCATCGTTCAATAACTGGTAGCAAAAATTTCCTTCGATTTTAAAAATCTTCAATCTGTTTTCCAGAATATTCGCATCAAGCAATTTTGAATCCAGTTCAAGTTGGGCGCGAAAATTTGGCTTCGTTTCCCGTCCGCCAATGAAATGAAAAGTGATATAAGAGTATCGACCAAACTCGCCATAAATCGACTCAATAAATTAGAAAATTATCGGTGTCCCAGTATCTTAACCTTTTGGGTCTATATTTATATTACAATGAGCAATACAACTCTTGTGATGCCCTTCGTCCCCCAAAGTGCCAAATTCGATCATGTCGATCTTTTTCAACATAATCAAGAATTATAAAGTGAGATTTTTTCAGCAAAACCAAAATCAATACCAAAGAAAAAAATAGCAAAAAGACGAAAAATGGTGAAAATATGACAAAAACACAAACGAAAATCTTATTGGTGGGGCTTGGAACTATTATCCTTTCTTTCTGCTGGGGGATTTCTTTCGCTTCTCCATGCTCTGCTTATGAAAATGTATCCGAGAATACCGAAAATCCCCGAAAATATGGGAGAACGATTTCAAGATCTTCTAAGATACAGAGGGGAAAGTTACCATTACCAATTTGATCACGGGCGAAGTGGAAGGCCCCCGGGATGCCTATGATTATGAAACAATGGCATATGAGACCGCTAATGCCGATACTGTGACAATGAGGGACCCCAAGATCGAAGAAGGAGCTGTAGTTGATGCTAGGAAAGAAATTGACAAGACGGCCGACTTAATGTATTCTGGTTTCTATTTCAAGGGCGGAGAAATTCATAAGCACATTGAAATCACCGCCGCCGATAGGAAGGCCACGGGCTTTTTAAGAGGTTTCATGGGAGGCCCCGACGGTCCTTCAACGTATAAGAATCGTATTTTGCAATTCATCGGAAAAAAAGCATCAAAACAAGAGTTAAAATCTAAAATTGTCATCAACGTTCCAGAATCCGATATGACTGATGCACAAAAGATGGCTAAATTAGAAGCGGAACAACCTGAATTAGCGGCCCAAATTTTGGAAAATGCCGTCTTGATTAAAAAATACGACGTCAACATATACGATTTAGCTCTGTCATTAACATATGATAATATAAAATCTGCTTTCCCGCAAACTACAACAGATGCGCACGGAAATGTAATCGTTTCAGGAGAATTGAATTATAATAATCTTCTTGTTGATGAAAGCATTGGAAAGAACTTACAAGAACAAGTTTGGAAGGACATCTTAGGATTAAAAGTCATGAAGGCCTTCTTCCATTTGCGCGACATTCAAAAACATCACAATCAATATCTTGATAGCACCAAAGAAGGAGGAAGATATTCAGGATTTAAAGATCTATTATTTCTGACGGTTCGTTTATACCAGCACATGCCATCTGTGGCCATTAAACAATTTACCGATGTATTGGATATGAACAGATTAATGGCTCAAAGTTGCCCAACTATGAACGAGGGAGATCGCAATGATGTTGGTACTGCTCTCTCGTCCGCTATAGATGAATGGTTTGCTTCCAAATTTCCTCAGATTTATGAGGATACTCTCAAAGGAATAAATACCGATCCTGACAATATCATAAAGGGTTTTGATGGACATTCAACTTCATTAATATACAATGAATTTGTGGGAGATACGACGTTATTTGATGCTGATTCACTTAGGGCAGTTTTCGTTACGATGCTGACTTCATTTATTGACCAAGGGAAACTCTCATTAGCCCAATATACTCGCATGATGAGATTACTAGCAGTAAGTCCCCCAATACTACCAGCCGCCGCACCAAAAGTAGTAGCAGTTAAGTCGTGCATCAAGTTGGCTTGGTCCGGATTCTCCTTTTCCCATTTACGATATTCACCGTGGGACATCATTCCTTCTACGGATGCCGCTTTTACCATAGTGCTTTTAGCGGCTCCCTTTGCTATTTCTTTTTGAGCTTTTGCTCTGGCGGTCTTACTAGACTTTTTGCTAGCTAAAACAGCCATCTGCTTTTTCATATTATTCTTTACATATTTCTTAGCAGATTGCATAAAAAATCCAGAATAGGCGGCGGCTTCCCCTATATTACCTGCCCACCATTCCGGATCATAAATTCCAGTTTCCCATCCCTGAGATACTCTTTCCGACGGTTTTAAAAGTCCAGTATCTTTTAACTTATCGGCGGCTCCTAATATTTTACGTCCAGCCGTAACAGGGTTAAGGATGGAAGTATCAGCCCGTTCTTTTTCTCTAAACTCCTGGGTACCAATACCCGTGGCACCAGCAAGTTTATCAGCACCCCATTCGGCAACTCTACTACCTAAATCAAGACCCTCAACGGGGGTGGTTGCTATGTTAATCGGAGCACGGGCAACACCTTTAGCAAGCTCTTTCACTTGAAGGGGTGCACGTACCATTGCAGAACCGACTCTGAGCGCT
>JABCSI010000191.1 GCA_018238965.1 Promethearchaeota archaeon | reverse complement strand
CACGATTATTTTTTGGATCTTGCCCAGGCGCATCATTAACCCTGCAGTATTGTCCGACTCAATCTCAACGGGTATGTTATCATATTGTAATTCCCACGCGGTTAACCTTGCACCCTGTAATCTGGGTCGGGTTTCGTCAGCAATCACTTTAATTTTCTTCTTCTGTTCCTCAATGGCCCAACGAATGGGAGCTAGGGCGGTTCCATAGAGTACCGTAGCCAAGGATCCTGCATTACAGTGAGTGAGTACGGTATCACCATCATTTAAAATTGAGGCACCATGTTTCCCTATGTTTTTGTTGGTGGTAATATCCTCTTCCCACATTTTCATGGCTTCGGAGAGTAGCAAATCGGGGATAAGGTTCACGTCAGTTTCAGTTTCCGAAGACGGTAATATATCCAGCATCCGATCTACTGCCCAAAATAAATTTACCGCAGTGGGACGGGTTTGTTTTAGAGTTATGGCTGCTTCATGAAGGTGTTGAATAAAATCAGCAAAAGATGATGATTGAAATTCTTGTGCAGCTAGCACCATTCCAAAAGCAGCAGCTACACCAATTGCCGGTGCTCCGCGAATATGCATATCCTTGATAATTACCGCCATTTGGGAATGGGTCGTTACCAGTTCATGGATCAATTTTTTGGGCAATTGCCTTTGATCAATAAGTTGTACGCAGCGCTTGTCCGCAAGCCATTCGATGGTGGGGATCATATCAATCATATAGATCTTGCTTTCCTCCTTTGAAAATATTTTGTGTTCGGAGTATTACGGGTGTATGCTGTGGGGGTTTTGTGGATGGATGAAATGGGCGGATTTTTAAGGGATCTAAGGTTGCTGTACCCAATAGTATCCCTTGAGCCGAGCCATCCCATGAGCCTTATTCCCCCCGAGATTCCCGAAATTTTTAATCAATTTGCTGTTCCAGAACGCCTTCAGGGTGCTCTGTCCTATGGATCTGGGCATATCAATAAATCCTATAAAATTCTCACCCGGGGAGATCGGACACCGAACTATCTGTTGCAGAAAATAAATCATCGGGTATTTGAAAATCCCCGGCAATTGCAGGAAAATATTCATGCGATCACCTCTCATTTAGCTCAGAAATTGAAAAATTCCCCCGCAAAAATTAATCACCAAACAGTTCTCTCCGTTATACCTACGAGATCGGGGGATAATCTAGTATACCGGGATAAAGATAGTTACAACTTGAGTTCTCCGGAGTTTTGGAGGCTTTACAAATTTATTGAGGGGAGTCGGTATTTTGATATACCCCAGAACCGCAAACAGGTTCATCAAGCAGGAATTGTTTTTGGAAATTTCCAACGGGATGTGGAGGATTTTCCGATAGACCGTCTCCATGATACTATTCCAAAGTTTCATAATCTCTCCCATAAATTTGCCCAATTTCAAGCCAGTTTGGAAGTGAATTTTCAAAATCGACGAAAAAATTGTCTTCCCGAGATTCAATTCGTACAAAAACATCTCAATGCGATGCTTTCCATTAATCGGGCGGCGGAGGAAGGGCGAATTCCATATCGGGTTACCCATAATGATACCAAATTCAATAATGTTCTCTTTGATCAGCATGATAATGCCATATGTATCGTAGATATGGATACAGTAATGCCAGGTTTGACTCTATTTGACTATGGTGACGCCATACGTTCACTCACAAATACCGCCCCTGAAGATACCACCAATATCGAGGATGTGAATTTGGATCTAACTCGTCTTGAAGCATTTTCGCAAGGTTTTCTTTCCAAAACCTCTTCTCTGCTTAATTCTACAGAGCGGGATTTATTACCCCAAGCGGGAGCAACTTTGTCGTATATGTTGGGGCTTCGATTCTTTACTGATTATCTCAACGGGGATAAATATTTTGCAATTTCCAAGCCTCAGCAGAATTTGGATCGTGCCCGTGTTCAGTTTAAGATGATGGTGAATTTTAAAAAGTCCGAAGGATTTATTCGGGAAATTCAACAACCTTATTTTGAATAAGATAACGATAGCGATAGAATTCCCTAATCTTAAAGTTGGGAAATTGGGAATATTGCCAAAAAATTTGTAAAAATAAGTTTTTAAAAGTAGCCGAATCTTAATTTTGTTAAATGACTCTCACCAAGAAATTGGTGCATGGTGTAATTTCAACCATTAAAACTATGTATTTAAAAAATCCTTCTTCCAATTTGGATTAGGGGAAACAATTATCCGATTTATGATTGCCAACTAAAATGTATTAAATGACAAAAAGATTGGGGATAAATTAAAATGAAAAAAGACCTCCTAACAATTCGCCAGTATTTATTTCTCCAATGGTTGTACACTCGAAGAGATGGAAAAATTTATTGTAATACTTCCCATACCGACATCCAGTGTTTCAATTGCCTGGATCATAATAAAGATTGTCAAAAAGGGCTCATACCAGCCAGTTTCTTTTCAAAAAAAGTTGGTAGGCAGTATTATGATTGTAAAAGAGTTCTTGATTCACTCAAAAAGAGACATTTGATTGAAGAATTACATTATTCCGGCAAAATTTTCCATGTTTTTTATCATATATTGCCCAAAGGCGTTGATTTCTTCGAAAAGTTTCAAAAGAAATATTGGATATCATAAAATTATTACGGCTAAAATATTCACAATTATTGTATTGCTTTATATTTCACTTCTTTTTGCTAATTCTTGCTTTTAATACTCTGAGAGTTTCATTCTCATAAAATTGCTTATAGTATTTAGATGGATACACGTTGAATGTCCAGTAATTCTGATGGACTTCCAATAAATAATAATATGAATCACACTCTGGGCAGGTGATACCTCGGGAGAGAGAAAGAGTTTCGAATTGTCCCCCTTCATGCAGAGATTCTATTATGTATCCACAGTATTTACATTTCATATATCAGCATCAATAAATAGTGCATATTCTCTTAAATAGAATTCTGAAAATCATGAATATGAAAAATAACTAAATATGGCATTATTCCCTTTTGCGTTTCCAATTTTTTATAAAGAACGGCCCATAATATCCTAACCAGGTCATGCTCATACGCCAAAATGGAACCCTAGAAAATACCCCATGATCCTTAACGTAATCCATGAAGGGGGTTCCCTGTTTGTCAAATTTTGCAAAGAGTGCATCATGTTCCCCATCAAAATCAACAAGATGGTAGCCATGCTTGTCACATAATGCTTGGTCATAGGCAGGATTTAGCGCAATCCATCGATTGGATAAAAATACTTCGATATATCCGTGCCAAAGAAGCTTCTCCCCAAATTTTTCTTTCCAATTATCAGATAAACGGTGATTGGCAAGATCTACAAAATGTAATCGTGTTGGAACCCCAATCGCCCGCGTTAACGATCCTAGCAATATGGCTTTTGTGACACAATGGCCGTATTTCCGCTGTAATGTGTTCGAGGCCCGTAAGAATTCCCGGGTTGAAATCTCAAATGTTACCCGATACTTAATCTCATCACGCACATATCGGAAAAGGGCCTGCACTTGGGAATTCAAAGATAATCCATCTTTTGTGGGTAAGATCTTATGCAAGGTTTCCTGAATTAGTGGATGTTGATAATTGAGGAAATAACTCGGTTTGATGTTATTAGAAGAAGCTATTGGGGAACTTTCAGAAGCTTTTTCGTTGGAGTTTTCTGAAGTATTTTCCGTAGTTGTTTCTGGAAATGTTTCAGAAGTATCAATGGATGAACTTGATGAAGTTGGTGAAGAAGATGAGGAATTCATATAATCACAATATGCACTAATTATTTTCTATTGCCTGTTTGAATTCAGAATATATTTCGTTAAAAATTTTTTGTAATGTTTTACGAGGTATATCGTGATTTGTTCGTTTTACACGGTGTAGAAAGGATAAATTGATCGATTTTTCGAGATCTTCACGTTCGATCGTAGTTCTTCCACTGAATGCAGCATGGGCTCTGGCACAACGAATGAATGTGATATCCGCTCTCTGGGAATACAAGCCAATTTTTAAAATCAAGCGCGCGGTTAAGTCAAAAATATACTCAGGAACTGAAATTTTGGGTAATAATTCTTTGGCAGCAATCAGTCTTTCGCGTAATTCATTATTCTGGGTTGTGAATCGATTGATAAATGTTTTTTTTCCGTCATGATATTCGATCACCCGCTTTGTAATTTGGGCCCGAATTTTGGGATCTGTAGGTGCTTGTATTACTACTTCCAACCCCAAACGATCGGATATTTGTGGTCGAAGTTCCCCTTCTTCGGGGTTCATGGAACCGATTAAAACAAAAGATGAAGGATGGGATAGAGATATGCCTTCCCTCTCGATGATATTTTCTCCCGAAGCGGCGACGTCCAGCAAGATATCCACTAAATGATCTTGTAATAGGTTGATTTCATCAATATATAATATTCCACGATGGGCTTTGGCAAGGAGTCCTGGTTGAATTGCCCGTTTTCCTTCCTTAATGATTTTCTGGATATCCAAGGTACCGATAATCATTTCTTCGGTGGATCCCAAGGGTAAATTTACCAAATTAATGGGTTTATTGATTCGGGAATGGTCAATTTCCGTGTTTTGGCAGTATTCACATAAATTTTCTGAAGTTTCCAAAGTTCCTGGATCCCCACCCAGGTCACATTGAAATTGGCATCCTTTATTCACAATTATTTCTGGTAGAATATCAATAAGAGACCGAACTGCTGTGCTTTTACCGGTTCCTTGTTGACCAGTAAGTAAGACTCCCCCTATTTTTGGATCTATTACATTGAGAAGCAATGCGAGTTGCATATCGTCCTGTCCTAAAATAGCAACGAATGGAAATCGAAATTGGAAATTGGAATTGGCCATATACAATGTAGATAAAATCACAGTGATATTTCATTTTAGTGATAAAATTCTATGATCATTGAAATCACAATTTTTTTACCTTTTTGTTCATCTAGAATATTGATCCCGTCATATGAAAATCGCACTAATTGTAGATCCTATTATACATGAAACTTTGGAAAAAAGTAGGATGCTGGAAAAAGAGAAAAAAGAGAAGAATGAGGAGGAGGAGGAGCATCCTTTACAGGTGCTCGAAGATGCTTTGGAAAAGTATGGTAATCGGATTACTTTTTTGAATCCTGATGACCAACTTCTTTCCAAATTATTAGATGGGAAATTCGATTTTATCTTAAATACTGCCGATAAAGTAGCTACAAAATATCAACCCGCGCAATATGTCGGTCTTTTCGATTTGGCCAATATACCTTATTTAGGGTCTCGTTTGGATGCGATTGGAATTTGTAAAAATAAAGCTCTTTTCAAATCTATTCTACAGCTCAATTTTATTGCGACTCCAAAATTTCAAATATTGAAAATACAAAGTGGAAAGTTTCCCAAAGTCGATCCAAAGCTCAAATTTCCCTTAGTCATTAAATTCTTTCACGAAGGGATTCATGAACCCTCTATTGCGGATATTATTGTGCAAAATCCCGAAGAAATCGATGACAGTGTAAAAAATATCATAAAAAAGAAAAAATTCTCTTATGCAATCATCGAAGAGTATATCCCTAGCAGAAAATTCTATTTACCCATCTTTGGGAATGATTTAAACGATGATATTCATTTCTTACCCGCAGTAGAATATCGGTATCCTTCCGAGTGGACAAGTGAGGAACGTATCAAAGCCAATAATGAGGATCTTGAAAAAAATTTTCTGGAAATTACAAATCCTTTGGTTAAGCGGGCGCGAAAAGTAGCCCATAAAGCGTATACATTTTGTCATTGCCGGGATTTTGCCATGGCGGTCTTCCTCATTGATGAAAAGACAAATAATCTTCTATTACATGAAATCAATCCCATCACTAATCTTCTCCCTAATGGAAAGATGTCTTTGGCGGCGGAACACGTGGGATTATCCTATCGGGAAATGATTAATGACTTAATTCTAACCGCCCTCAAGCGTTACGATATGAAACTACGTGGTAAATACGGTAAACGGGAGAAAAAATTGCAGAAAGAGCAGGATAAAATTGATTTGGAAAAGGAGACCCAGATAAAAATGAAGAAAAACCTTGAGGAGAATGCGGATTCTTCCCAAGAAGAAATAGATAATTCTTAAACTTCTTTTTTGTACCACGCTTTTTAGTAATCGTTATTTGTTCTATCTATATCATTTTTCTGTTCTTGCTCTTTTTTGGCCGTTGACGATGATTCACATGGTCAAGTACATTCGGATAATTCGAAGGATTCTTAAGAAATTTTTGTGTGAAATTTGGAAGCGATGATGTTTCCATTAATTCTTGGATATCGGGAGCTAATTTGGTTATTTCTTGGATATTCAATAATCCGGTGAAAATTCGCTTGATTTTATACAAAATATTCGTGATTTCTTCTGCAGTCCCTGTAAGTGTTTCCAAAAACATCATCTCTTCAATTTTTCTTGATTGACTAAATCTTCACATTATCTTACATTTTCAGATATTAAAAGCTTCATGGGTTAAAATTATAAACTCTTCCGAAGAAGATCAGTTGAACAGAGAAAAAAAGGATAATAAGGATAATAAGGAAAAAATTTACTGCAATTGGGTTTAGGAGTATACGGGCGATATTTAGCGCCAGTCGAAATAGAAGGATTTGACATTCTTTGGAAGATCCAGTTTCTTTAGATTGAAAATATCAATCGACATCTTTTTGGGATAGAAGATGAATTTCGCTTTCTTAAATGGCGCAGGGTCGAAATAGGGAATATACGGGGTTTGTAATCCTGCCCATCCCAATTCTTTGGTTGTAATACAGAGATAGTTCGCCAGATCCTTAGCCTCTTTTTGTGTTAATCGATGAGTGTGAATCAAATCCAACCAACCGAATGGCACCGCGTTTCCAAATCCTGCAAGTTTCATCCGCCACGCCAAAATAAAACCCTTCACAATGCCTTGGTCATCTTCATACACCACACAGTTGACTCCCAGTTGCTGCAAATACCAGAGAAAATCATCTTTGTCCCTGACCAAACTCACCTCGTTGCGATCGATGTGATCTTGCATCATTGCGAACATTTGTTCTCCATCCTTGGGGGTATATTTGCGAACGCGGGGGTTTTTATTCTTAGGGACAGATTGGAGCAATCGAAAGGCCAGTTTTTCATACCATTTGACCTTAATAACACTGGCTACTTTAGGAGTATCCAAGCTCCGAACAATGAATTGTCGAATGAAGGCAAATTCTTCGATAGGCATATCTGTATCCCGTGCAACTGCCTTAGATGTGTCTATTCCATGCTGTTCTGGCTCATGGATACTGAATCCACCATCCACATCTTTTTCAATGCCTATTTCACGGAGTTTTATCCCCATTTTAAGAGCTAATCCTTTGCGTCGGTGCTTGTAATGGACCGCTGCCCATGATGGGACAATATAATTTAGCAACTTGCCTTTCATATTTACTGGTCTGGGGATAGCGCCTAAAAACCCTACGATTTCATTAGTAGGTACATGAATTGCCCTAACGAAGAAATCTCTGGAAATAATCGGTGATCCAAAAATAATATTGAATGTCTGTTCATCGAAGAGGATCGTTCCTCCAATTTCTTCAGTAAGTTCTTCATTGATGAAGGATTCCGCAATTAGTTTCACAAGTCCCGGAAATTCATCCGGAGTAATGGAAAATTGTTCAATTCGATATTCGAAGTTTAGCCGATCGGTCTCTAAACGTCGTTTCTGGTTGCCTAGACTAGTTTCTCTTATTTTAATAACACTGCCGGTTCCGACATAGGTATCAATGGTCGTTTGCAGTGATAGCGATATGCCACTCGTTGAGGCAAAAATATTGGCTATATCATCAAAATCTTCTCTGTATTTCGCTTCATGCCGCAGGAGGATATCAATGGGGTTATCCCCTTCCCACAGGGTTGAAACGCGAAGGCCTTTAAAACTTACGGCAAGCATCCTAGCGATATCCACGCTGGA
>JABCSI010000190.1 GCA_018238965.1 Promethearchaeota archaeon | reverse complement strand
TTTTAAGAATTTCACAATATTTCTGACCGTATCCCGGTATTTGGTAAAGATAAGAATGCGTGCCTCGGGTTCTTCTGGGAATTTAGCTTGGAGTATTTTCTGAATTTCCAGTTGCTTCGGATGGCGCAATTGTTCGGGATCTTTTTCTCTGAGATCGGTGAGCCCTTCAAAAATACGCTGGATGCGATAATCCCGAAAAAGAAACACATCGGCATGGGAGGCAGTGCCCTTATCAATTTTTTTCCCCATCTTCTCGAGGGCAAGAAGCACGTTCTCCAAGCCTTGGCTTTCCACATATTCCAGAAGGTGATAAATTTTGTTTATGCGTGCATTTAAGGATAGAAGTATGCGGAGGGTTTTCGAATTTCGATTGGGGGCGGTTGCTTGGTGATTTATTTGGCTAACAAGAAATTTCATTTGCTTAATGATTGTGGATAAGTAGTATCCTTCGGGCTTCTGGGGAGCGTTAGGATCGATTTCAAGATAGATTTTGCCGTATTGTAGCAAGGTTTCATTTTTCATTCCCTCCAACATCCCGTAGATCTCGGTCATGAGTGGTGTCATCTCCACTGGGACGGGGGTAGTGGTAATTTCGTGGGTGTAGGGTTTTACTTCCTTATGTTGGCGATCCCGATATTCGATGTGTCCCGCGGGAATATGAAGATTTTGGAGAAGTTCGGCAATCTTTTCTTTGGTAGATCCCGGTGAGGCTGTGAGCGCGAGAATTCGGCCTTGGGGATTATCGACAACATAATGATTGGCAATTGGAACATAGGCATATTTCCCTTGGGCACGGTGGGCTTCATCAAAAATAATGAGGCATATGTCTTTGAGGGAGTAACGCTCCTTGGTTATGTCATTATTTAGAGTCTGGGGCGTCATCACGATCAATGCAGGACCTTCAGAAGTTATTAATTTGGTGCGCTGTGCAGGGGAAACTCTCCCTGTTATATCGTGGATTTCCAAAACGTCAGTATTGAAGTAAGAACGTAAAGATTGAACATGTTGATCGATGAGGGGGCGAGTCGGGGCCAAAAAGATCGCTTTTTGCTTGAGGGAAGTATCTTCCATACAAAGATGCATAAGCTTAGCCCCAATCAAGGTTTTACCCAATCCGGTGGGGATCACAACCAGAAGATGTTCCTTCTGCGCCCGATCTACGATTTTTTGTTGATATTCCCGCAAGTGGATGTCAGTGGCAATCCACAAGATGTCTTTGGGTGGGTTAATGGGAGTTATATTGACTATAGTCATCTTAGTAATCTAATGAAAGAGAAGTTAATAAAAGCAGAAAAATAGATGACGAGAAGTGAAAAGTGAAATGTAAAATTGCTAAAAGGTTCGACAATAAGATCCTTTAATCTGTTAATTATCGGTAAGAACCATCATAACCGAGGATTCGGATGCAATCTTCAAGTTTCCAATATAATCCTCATATACTTTCTGAGTATGGATTTTTCTTTCCCCTAATTCGTTCATATACGCAGGTCTTTCATCCGAAAGTAAATCAGTGGACCTCCTAACCTGAATTGGCGTAAATCTATCAGGATCTATTAACATTCCTGCGTGACATGTCTTAATTAGGTAAACTATCTGTTCCCAATTAAACAGTGTAATGGGAGAATCATTATCAATGTCCGAGATTGCAGAATATTCCGATTTAGAATCACTTTCTTGGATTGATATTTTGGTTGTTCCATCAGGAATTTGGAAGGAATCCGCAAAAAGAAGACGTTTCAGCGACCCACGGGCATATATTTCCTCATGATTTGAAAACCTGGCAAAAACATGGTAACTAACAAAATTTTCACCTAACGATTTTAACTGTTTCAAATGGTCTGCATTGATCTGATAATTATTTATTTTGAATTCATTTAGAGTGTAATCCCTTACTGGTCTAAGAAAATTAAACAAAATGGCCTTACCGAACGAGATACCCGTATTAAATCCGTATTTCTTCATTTCTGCATTAGTGGGGGAAATTATTCCAGTATTGTAACCATTGAAGGATTGGGTCATCTTCAAAATATTATTAATCATCACGGATTTTATCGAGTAATTGTTGTATTTAGACATCCTATTCAGTATTTGTCCAATTAAGTTAAAAATCTTTTCTCTGGTTTCAATTCTTACGATGGGAAGTTTACCTTCGGTTTCTGATGATATTACCGATAAGACTTGATTTCTGTTTTTTTAAGCAATCGACCTTTGGAAAGATATGGATTTTAATCCCTTTTTGAACCCAACTAAGCCTCCCCGCCCGAAACAGCAAGATTGCTTTGCTGCAATTGATCACCAAGATTCTCTGTTGGCTAATCTCTGGACTGGTTATGGAAAGACATGGGTGGCCCTTTATCTCGCCCAACACGCAATCAATCATGGGCGCCAATTTTTGATCACATGCCCCCTAAAGGCTCTGGTGGATCAACTCACAGCCGAATGTGATCCCTATTTTCCCACCCTCCCTGTTTCGGGAGATTATCGACAGAATAAGGCATTGCTCTTCGAACCCGATTTTAAGGGATTTTGCATGACCTACGAAATGGCCTATACCAAACTAATCAACCAGTCCCAACGTAGAATCCTATTCGAGGGTATTGGCGCCTTTATAATCGATGAAATCCAAATCTTGAGCGATCCGGGACGGGGAGCAGTGGTAGAGAGCATGATTCTATTAATTCAGCATTTCTATCCCAGAACCCAACTTCTCTTGATGTCGGCAACCTTGGGGAATGCGGAATCTTTCGCCAATCATTTCGGGTTGGAATTGGTGAAGACCGAGGAAGGTGAACGTCCCGTGCCCTTGGAGACGGAAATCCGGGAACTTCTATTGGGCAAATCCAGAGATCAACAATTCGGTACAATTTTCCATGCTCTCTGTCAATTAATCGGAGAATATCCCTTAAGTGATCAGATGCCTACCATGTTGGTGTTCTGTGAATCCCGATGGTTGAGTAAGCGCCTTAATACGGAAATTTCTAAGAAATATCCCCACATTAAATGCGATTACCATAATGCGGGACGCTCCAAAAAGGATAGATCCCAAATCGAGGCAGATTTTCGGGCGGGGAATAAGAATTTTATATTTTGCACTCCGACATTGGCCATGGGAATTAATGTTCCTTGCGATATTTGTGTCCTAACCGCGGTTTCACGTTGGAATTCATTACTCAACAAAAAACAAATGCTGGGAGCCAATGAAATCATCCAGAAAATCGGTCGAGCGGGACGACCCGGTATGCAGTCCAACCTTTATCGAACCGTCCAGGGTAAAAATCAACAGTATGGGAAGGCTATCATTTTTTGTGCCCCCAATGAACGAGCACGGATTGAAGACATAATTGATCACCCCCTAAATCTTACTACCCAAATCCCAAAAAATCTCAAATATATCCTTCTTACTTGGGTGTGCGCAGGAATTACATCCATAGATGGACTAAGGGAAATATTCGGGCGCGTTTTCATGGAAGAACACAATTGGCAGGAGTTTCAAGATACAATCACTTGGCTAAAGGAGAAGTTTTTTCTTCGGGAAGATGAAGCGGGAAGATTGTCCTTGAGCCATGCAGGGGAAATTGTTGCCTATTTTGCTATCCAACCCGAAACCGTCCTCCATCTTTTGCGCATGAGAACGCTTCTTGATGCTGAAAAAGACCTTAGTTTGGCTAATGTATTTGTGGTTTTGTTGGCGACCCCCGAATTCACGGAAAATATTCGTTCCGATAGCGAAATGGATCGGGCGGCCATGGTAAACACCAATCATTTTATACATCGCGTTTTGTTATATGAAGTCTTTGGAAAAGACAAGTTCCATGTGGTACAATTGGAAGCAGTCAAAAAAGCTTTTGCTCTGGTCTACAACGATTATTTATCAGCGCGTTATTCCTTGGATCGCACCAAATCACTCCAATCTTTACGGATTGAACCGGGGGATTTAATTGTGCTGCAAAATACCCTTCGGCGGATTCTGGCAGCAGCCCAAGCCCTTTTGGGTAAAAAATGGCGCTATGGAAAAGCACTGGATATAATTTCAACAGGAGCAGATAATACACCCATGCTTTATGATTCTGATGTAATAGAATTGGCACGGATCGATGGAATTGGGATGAAAACGGCCATTCTTCTGGTGGAGGCAAATATTAACACGGTGAAAGATCTGAAAGAGATAAACCCGCACCATTTTGCGAATCGACTGAAGCGACACGTGGTCCAACGGAATGAGGCGCTCAAAAATTATGCCCATCAAATGGGAATTCGGTATCAAGCATGGCGCGCCCCAGGGGAAAAGATCCTAACGCGAATTCTCGGAGCAATCTCCAAACCATCAACACAATCCAACCTGAGAACAAACAAAGGTAAAATCAAAGATAAATCCCAAAACCCATCACAAAATCATGTCAGTGTAGTGGAGATGCTCCAATTAGGTGACCAACACCGAAACAAATAAGAAATTGTACCAGATCTCGTGGTTCAAATGTGTTCATTGTTCTGAAAAATTGGTACTCCCACTCACCTTAACCGCATGAATTTCATGACAGTAACTGCCGATGCAATCCGACTCAAATACATCACTGTCATACCGCACGGGATCCGACTATTGGACCGCTCTTCAACAACGCTTGACTATCCCGGTATCGCCCTCCCAACTCAATGAACTGCTTCGCGGTGGCATCCTTCCCGAATTAGTCCATCATTTTACCATCCCCCGCCAAATGTCCACGAAATTTCTCCTGCAGCTGACCGTGAATGCCTATCACGCCTACTGTGGAAAATATACCCTCATGGATGGATTCGAGGTCTACTTCATTGACACTCTGAATCGCTTCGATCCCTATATGCTTGCCAAAGATATTCGCGCCATGGGACATAGTGTCGAAGATCTCCTTCAACGAGTGCAAGTTATGCGGGCGTTCACGTGGTCATCACTTGTCGGAGGATTGGAGGACCAATTGGCCCACTTACCCCCGGTCATCGAGGGTGGGATACGGGTGATTATCGGAAATTTTCTGTTTGGGGATTTTGAAACCGAATTACAAGAGGCTAAAACCAATTCATCCTCAAAGGCGTTTCTGGATGTGAAGGCGATGATACGGGTTTTGCAAAAAGTCGCGGGACCACAAACTTACCTGGTGCTTACGGGACCTCTCCATTCTAAATCCAACACTCTCCCTGTTGGGGGTACACTCCTTACCCATCTGGCGAATGTACATGTGCGCATGGGCGTATCGGAAAAATTCCACCGATTTACCCTGGATCAGCACCCCTTTCTCGCACCCAGTACTATTCGTATCCCTATTTCGCCAAAATCAAAGTCCTCTAAACGAAAATCTCGTCACACAATCCCGAAAGGATTCCAACCGTCCGATCATTATTTGTATCGCCCCAAGAAGAAGCGGTTCGTGGCACGGGGATTGGATGATTTCTTGTAAAATTGGAAAAGATAAAAGAAGAAAAAGCAAGAAAAAAGAGATAATCATATCAAAAAATGGAAGAGACTTGGGAAATTTCCTCTTTTTCTTCGGAGGTTCTTGCGGTAGATGAAAGAATAGGATGTACACCTTCATAGCAAGAGGGACACCAATGCAAGGCGAGATAAGTATCACGCTCGGCGGCAGTCAAGTGCTGGAGATATTGCATGAACTCAGTCTCATCATACTCATGTTTGGGGAGCGGGCAGGTGGGATGGCGACAATTAAATTTCATGATTTTTTTATTTCCTCAAAAATTTTGGTTGGTATTAATTCTTGGGATAAAAATTGCTTATATAATCAGAAGCGCGATTAAGGTTGCAAAGTAACTACTTAAAAAGGAAGGATCAAAAGACATAGCAAGGTACTGTTAGACCGACTCATTAAGAGATCAAATAATACTCAAGAGGAAATAAAAATGGAAAATGATAGCTTGTCACCTGAAACCGTCCCAAAACTCGAAAGATTTGCCTACGTAATGGGAAATGTACCCATAAGTCTTATCGGTGGGATATTCTTTTTAACGTATTATCGGTATTTTCACGATATTTTGGGCTTGGCCCCTGAACTAATTACCCTAGGTATGGGAATATATGCGATAGTAAACGCTTTCAATGATCCATTGCTCGCACTTTGGTCGGATCGAACGGATCGAAAGAAATGGGGAAGTCGGCGCTTGATATTCATCCGATGGGGGGGACTGGTTTGGGCGGTTTTCTTTGCATTGTCATGGTTCCCCTGGAGCATGGATAATCAAACCACTATATTTTGGCATTTTTTAGTCACAATGTGTAGTTTTGATATGGGATTATCGCTGGTGGTTATGTGTTGGATGGCTTTAGTCGCAGAGATGACAACGGATGTGGATCTCCGAATAAAACTCAGCTATATCGCAGGAGTGCTGCAGCTGTTCGGGTTGGTAGCAGTTATACTTGCCGGAATTATGTTAGATAATAGTTTGCGAATGTTTCAAATATTTAGTATAGTGGTGGCCATAATTGCGGCAATAATGTTTTTCCTCGTGTCCTTTCTCTGTCACGAACGAGCCGAATTTGTGGAAGATCCAATGTTACCCCTATGGCCGGCAATCAAGGAAACCTTGAAATCAAAATCGTTCTTGATTTTTATCGGATATAATTTCTTCTCGTTAGTAACAGTGGCATCTTTGGGCTTATCCTTCATGTATCTTTTCGTTTTGGTAATACCGGGTGGAATGTACGTATACTATGGCATTTTTTTCCTTGTGAAGTTCGCGGGACAATATGCATGTTCAAAATTACGACCAAAATGGGGAATTCGATTAACTACCCTACGCTTTATTCTGATACAAGTGATCGGGACGGCAATATTCGGAATCCTCAGTATTGTGATGGATAATAACTTCCTAATTTTGATTGGGTTCGTCTGGATGATTTTCTTTAGCGGTTATTCTGTTTTTATGACCACACTTCAAACTCTTTCCATGGATGAGGATGAGCTAAAAACAGGATCGCGAAGGGAAACCACTTTCTTAGGTGTTAATGCCCTGATCACAAAACCTGCCGATAGTATTGGACCTATCATTGTAACATGGATTCTTGAATGGACACATTACATTGAGCAGACTCTTGATAATCCAAATCCAACTCAACCAAATACAGCAATTGATGGAATTCGAGCAATTATGCTATTAATCCCGATGGCATTTATCCTTATCGGAGCAATTTTTATGTACTTCTATCCGATTCACGGGGAAACAATGAAACAAATGCGAGTTGACCTAGAGATCCTCCACCAGCAAAAAAGGGATCGTTTGTCAAAAATTGTTTAATTTACTGATTGGTAGTTCTTTTTTCTTTTCTCTCTCTTTTTCTATGAATATTTAATATTAATTCTAACGAAAATAAAAAAATCTGAATAGGTTGACAAAGATGATACCCCGGCTGCATATTGAAAAGGACAGGTTTGTGGATGAATATGGCCGAAGAGTCATTCTTCGGGGAGTAAACTTAGGGGGAGATTGCAAGGTTCCCTATCCAAATGGTGGAACAGAATTTCCTTCCGATTTTTCCGACCATCGCGAGGTATCATTTATTGGGCGACCATTTCCATTGGAGACTGCAAAGGAACATTTCACACGTTTGAGGGCCTGGGGATTCAACTGCTTACGATTATTAACAACTTGGGAAGCTGTGGAACACCGAGGTCCATTTTCGTATGATACTGATTATTTGGAATATTTTGTTAAGATTTGTGAAATTGCAGGTGAATTTGGATTCTATGTATTTATCGATTTTCACCAAGATGTCTGGAGTAGAATGACAGGCGGAGATGGAGCACCTGGATGGCTATTTGAGAAGGTTGGAATTGATTATACTACTTTAGGAAAAGCCGATGCCGCCCATGTAATGCAATATAAATTTCAATATGGAAACCCAAAGGCACGTCAGCCAGAAAACTATCCCCAAATGAGCTGGAGTAGTAATCTTTCCTACCCTGCCAATGGAATA
>JABCSI010000373.1 GCA_018238965.1 Promethearchaeota archaeon | reverse complement strand
TGCCGCCCAAATGATCGGTGCCATTACAGCCGCATTAGATGTGAAATATAAAGAAGCCGATATCCGTAGATTTTTATCAATGACCAACCCTAAGGTTATGGTTTTTACTTCTGGTTCTAAAGCGGGTAGTATTGAAGATATTTTGACAAAAATTCAACCCGAATTTCCAATGATAGCCCATTATATCTCCATTGATAAACCCACGCCCATTAGTCAATTCTTGAATGATATATTGCAAGAAGATTTCCACAATGGGGAAGAACTCTCCCGACGAATGGAGAATTTAGATGAGAATGAGGGATGTGCTATTGTTTTCACAGGAGGTTCCACGGGAAAGCCTAAAGGGGCACTTCTTACGCACAAAAATTTGGTAATTACAGGTTATTACGAATCGCAATTTATCACAAACCAAGGTAAGCCCCTAAACATCTCCGAAAGACCCCCTGTTTATAATGGATTACCGAATAGCCATGTAGGAGGACTAGTGGAATTAAATACGCTGTGTTTTCTCCGCGGATGGCAAATGATTATGGATGATACTTGGCACCCTATCCATCAACTGGACGCAATTGTCCAGCATAGGATCCCATTCTTTGGAGGTGTTCCTACTATGGCCAAAATTCTTCTTACGGTATCAAATTTAGAAGAGTTTGACCTCTCTTCTTTAAAATTTGGCTTATTGAGTGGAGAAAAGATCAGCTTGGAGTTACTTGAGAAATTTTCCAAAGTATGCCCCAAAATTATAAACGGCTACGGGAGCACTGAGGGTGGGGCGGAATTATGTATGACTGATATCGGAGCAAGTTTCGAAGAAATCGCTCAAGGTTATGCGGGTAAACCTTTACCCACCGTCGAAATAAAAATAGTTGATGGGGACGAAAATGAAGTGGCCATTGGTCAAGTTGGAGAGGTTCTCGTGCGGGGAGAATTCACAAGCCCTGGATATTACAATCAACCGGAAGAGGACAGAGCAGGTTTCACTCTTGATGGATGGTGTCGAATGGGTGATTTGGGATATCTTAACGAAAAGGGAGAACTCTATCTTCAAGGCAGAAAAAAGGAGATCATTCGTGTTGGGAGTTACACAGTGTTGCCAATAGAAGTGGAATCTGTTGTTAGAGAGGATCCTAACGTTGGATTGGCCGCCGCAATTGGTTATCCTGATGAAATCTACAATGAGGTAGTTTGGTTGGTTTTAGTTCCCAAGGAGGGAAAAATAATCGTCGTCGAAGATGTTATGGAACGTTGTCAACAAAAACTTGCTAAATTCAAAGTTCCCAAGAAAATTGTTGTCCAGAAAACTCTTCCTTATACCCATATCGGAAAAGTGGACAGAAAAAAAATTTTAAAAGAATTACTGAATTCACCACAGGAGTAAAAGAATACGATGAGCACAACAGACAAAGTATTATATCGAACCGAGAATCAAATCGGTTACATTACGTTGAATAATCCAGAACAATCTAATCCCTTGGATTTGGCTGTTTTGGGGCAAATAGTGGAAGCCTTCCGTACCAGTAAAAAAAATGCGGACAGAGTAGTAATCTATACTGCGAAGGGTGAAAACTTCACCTTTGGAGCCGATTTAAAGTATGGATTGGAGATGATCACGAATCCAGCCATGAAGTCTGCAGGTTATGAGGATGCATGGAGTTGGCAAGATTTAACCACCATCATGCTGGAACATCCAGGGATAATCTTAGTAGGATATCAAGGGTGGATTGTAGGCGGTGGGTTTGAACACACGTTGTGGGCAGATTTCCGAGTTGCCGCAAAGGGAACGAAAATTATGCTCCCTGAACTCGATATGGGATTGTTTTTCTCCAATGCATCCACAAAATTGATTCCTCAATTAATTGGGATGTCCAAAGCAAAAGAATTAATGCTTCTGGGTGATAAAATCACAGCGGAAGAAGCTAAGGAATTGGGTTTAGTGAATTTTGTAGTTGAACGGGATGAATTGGAAGGATTTCTGGCAGATTTGGCCAAAAAATTGTTAAAGAAGTCTCCGCTCGCCCTTACTAATGCCAAATACCTTTTGAATCATTCAATCGATCATACAATCGACCATCAAATGTATCTAGAAGGGCGTTTGATGATAGAAACAGCCATGTCCGAAGAGTGTAAACAAAGAATGCAAGCCTTTTTCGAAAAATCGAAAGGTTAGACCAGATTATTTCTATTTTTTTTTTCTTTAGTTCTAGAGAGCTTTCCCCAAATTAATTTTTTTCTGCTAAATTAGAGAGTTCTTCGCAAAATTCATCCCAAATGCAACCATATCTAAATATAGAAATATGTCGGCACTTCACATCACGAGATTTGAAA
>JABCSI010000372.1 GCA_018238965.1 Promethearchaeota archaeon | reverse complement strand
GTATAAGGAAATCCTAATAGATTATTTATGTCGGAATGTTCTAAAAAGAAAAATGGGAAAAAACTTTGAAAAATTTAAAAAAATATGCTTATCTTGTAAACTTAAGATTTTACATTTCATAAATGTAAGGAAGTACCTATTATGGCAGGAGAAAACTTCATGGGTTTTTTGGCGATTTTGGGATTTGAGGAAGTACTGTTCTTTGATATCTTGAAATATACCATGATGGGGATCGGGGTGCTGGTGTTCATCACCTTGTTGTTCGTAAAAGCCGGCTACGGAAGATATGCCAATAAAAAGTGGGGACCCCAAATTGATAACCGATGGGGTTGGGTCCTAATGGAATGCGTCCCCCCCATCTTGTTCTTTGTATTTTTCCTGCTGGGTATCGATCACACCAATATCGCGCTGGTAGTTTTCCTTCTTATCTGGGAAATTCATTACGTACAGCGTGCTTTTGTTTACCCTTTCCTAATTCGGGGTAAAAAAAGGATCCCAATGGTGATTGTGGGTATGGGACTGATTTTCAACGGCCTCAATTCCTATATTCAAGGACGATATCTGTTCTATCTACATCCGAATTACGCATGATATTATTATGGACAAACTTGGACAATAACTTTAAGATGTCCGCTGTCCGAACCCTCTCACGCGCGAGGGTCAAATTCTGTAAGGATTAAGTTGAAAAAGTTTTTTCTGCAATGCGTAACGGAGCATTACATTGTGTATTCACGATTTTGCCGCATCGATTACAGGGTGCCCGATCCCAGCTTCGATTGGTTCTTTGAATCACTCCACCACAACCAAAATGTATTTTTGATGTATTGCGAGGGTCTACTGAGACGAGTGAAGGCGCACGAGGTTGTGTTAGATACCAATCAGTAATCCGGGTTGCTAAAGCATCCGATCGCTTATACATATAATTCACGATTTTGGCTAGCTTCCCCCGTTTTCCTCGAGTAGATAACCCTCGGAGATTTTCATAAGCCAGGATGTTAGGTGAATTTATATGGCACTGAAGAAAAATTTCTTGGGCAATAAGCATTTCAGCTTCACGCTTCAGATTTTTTCGCCGTCGATGTATCAAGCGGAGTTCAAAAGCGAGTTTTCCGGAACGCCGTTTATCACTGGAATAGCGATGTAAAGCTTGCTGAAGGTGAGATACAGTCAAATCACAAGTTCTTAAAGAACGATTGATCCGAGCTACCATTTTCATGTTAGACAGAGGAGAAGATTTAAGCGGAATTTCGGCTCCATGCTTATCCAACGCGCCAAAAGTCACGGCTTGATCCGATAATCGATTTAAATCATATCCCATTACATATACTCGAGAGTTTGGAATGGGCGGAGTGGTGATTTTAGGAGCTGATATCAAATTCATTCGACTACCGCTTAATTGTAGGACTGCAATCGTGTGCTTGGCCGCGGTTCGCGGAGGATGGATCAGAATTTGATCAATCGTTGCCCCATTTTTTATTTTTTCAAGAACTTTCGCATGAATTTTGAGTGCCAACTGCAATTTTTGTGCTTTTAACGGTTTTTTCCAGAATGGATCGAACTGTTGTATCCAATGGTGTTCGTGCGTTGATATTTTTGTCCCAAGCCATCGTTTAAGACGTAATCCCAAAAATCTTCGGAGAAATGTGCGAGAGTGTCGATCCCCGTGAAGGGCCCCCCGATTAGCAATTTCTCTCTTTTTGATTTCAGGTAACGACGGAAATTCATCCCGAAGTCGATCCTGATGAAGCGGGGTTAAGAGGGGTTGATACGAAGATAATAAAGAGGTTACGGTTGTTGGACGACGTGGTAAGGTGAAAAAAACGGAACAACCCGCTTGAATTTCGGTCGACATTGCTGCTCCATTGAGGCGGGTCAAGATATATTTCGGAGATGTGAGGATGATGGCAGGAAGAGCCTTATTTCCCTGTTCGGAAGCGAATGGAGAGGTGAGTAAATTTACCGCTTCGGTATGTAATTGTTGCAAAAGAGGTGAAATCTGAGGGGCGCCTAACCTGTGGATCATGACCTCGGCATATAATAAGCCTAAAGCACTGCGATAATTTCCTTTACCACAATGGTCTTGTAATGCAAGCGCATGGACTTTCTGATTGGAACTAAGGCCATCTATTTCATTCATACTCAGGTAATCTAAACCCGAGCGAAGAATCTTGGCGATTTTTCGCCATAAACCGGCCAATTTCTGAGTAGGAAGCCCTTGCCGCGCCCGTTGGGATATGAGGTGGTCAAATTCTTCTAAAAGTATAATTCCAGCATGACACCAATCTTGGGACGAAATCTGATGTGATTGATTTCGAGAACCTAAAGA
>JABCSI010000189.1 GCA_018238965.1 Promethearchaeota archaeon | reverse complement strand
TGTTTAAGAGCCGCATATGATTCAGCCAGGAGCCAGTAGATATCTTTTCGAAACAGGGGAATGGAGACAAGCCCGGTGGCGCCTTCAACCGCCTTCTCGTAAGCCCCCATCTTGTAGTTTGTCAGGGCTCGCTCGTACCGTGCAGCAGATGCATAGCGGCTTTCAGGGCAGACGGTCAGTAGCTCGCCATAGGTTTGGACGGCATCCTTATTGAGAATGAGCTGACGTTCACAATTTGCCTTGAGATAGAGCCACTCATCACGATTCTCTTCTTTCGATTTGTCGGCAAGCAAGTAATTGGAATTGGGGTAGTTCCGATTCGATATAATCGTATGTAATCTTTTTCAGATTTATTAATTTCACCATTTCCAAGGGAAATTCAGGAAAGTTGGTATCCAATAATACCAATTCCTCTAATGCGGTTAATTCAAGGATGCACATAGGAAAACTAGAGAAATTACCACCCAAAAGAAGAAGATGGGTAACTCGCCCATTGTAAATATTAAATGTGGATTTATCAGAGAAAGCGAAATTTAATGGATTTCTTTCCCATAATCCTGCATAGTCATAATAAAAAGTATGTTGAATATATGTCTGCAACTTGGTTATAACGGCAAAATCTTTTGGGTGTAAGAAGGTGCCTCGAAATGTGGGGTAATTAAGGATACTAACCAACTCAAAATATTTATTTTTCAAGGGATTTATTTGAAGATAATCAATCAAAAATGGTGAATAGGGAAATAGATACGGGTTATTTATATCTAAATCATCCATTTCTTTCCCGTTGTCAATTTTGGCAATATAATAACATAGCTTACGGGAAAAATATGTTTTGAACAAATTCACTGTGTCGGAATCTTCATATTTTCCTCCCTGATCTGCTTGGTAGTATAAATCTTCTATAGGAAGAGGGAAAAAATTGTCATGAAGATGGAGATTTTCAAATGAAGGAGGAAATCGGGGAATATGATAGAATCGATTACTGGAAAGATTACATGTCAATCTATTTGGAGTATAATCATAATAGAGAAATTCAGGGATTATATTCAAGTTATTATGACGGAGTTCAATATTAAGCTGTTTTGCTAGAATCAATACTCGTTCAGGAAAGAAGGTTATTTCATTATGGGAGAGATCTATTTTTTCAATGGATGGATTTTGGTGCAAAATCTCGGGATAAATGGTAAGTTGATTATTTTGGATGATAATTTCTTTTAAGTTATCCAGATGACCGTAATATTCCGGCAATTCAACAATTTTGTTATGGGATAAATCCAATTCTTGCAAAGAGGCGGGAAGGAAATTAGGGGCTTGTTTTAACTTACAATAAGTCAACCATAGTTTTTCGAGCGATAGGGGCAAATTATCATAATGTATCTCTTGAGATAATGGATTGTTTGACAAATCCAGTAACAAGAGATTGGGAGGAAACTCCATTGGAATATCGGTAAAACGGTTTCCTGTTAAAAACAACTTCTTACATGTAGAAGGTAGATTTCGAAGGGAAACATCCCGGTTGAGATGATTGGAGGAAAGGTCTATTGTCTCAAGATAGGGAAAATCGCGAAATGTTATAGGAATTCTTTGTAATTGGAGGTTATGCAAAGTGCATTGATCGATTCGTTTGTGGTGTGTCCAAAAAAAGGCAGTGGGGGGAAAATTATTGTTTTTTTCTCTATTAGATGGTGTATTCGGAAAGAAATGATATTTCGAGGTTCTTTTGTGGCCTCGGGGATAAGCAAAACTATAGCCTTTATCTCGGATAACTATCTCAATATTTGGGTAGGTTTTTTGAAAATGGTCAATAATATTTTCTTGTATGCGTATATTTTGTTTAAAAGTCGTTATAACTTGCCGTTTAAGATTAGTTTCATCTAAAAGGGCATATTTAAACTTAGTAAAATAATCAGAGAGCTTTAAATCAAACACTTTGAAGAGATAAGTTATACATTGGTAAATATAAGCCAACAAAAAATGACCTATTATTTCTGGGGATTGGTTAGTTATAACGAGATTAAATAGTTCTACAAAATTATAGGAAGAATAATCATTGATCTCATAAGATTCCAATTGAGATAGTTGATAATACCCATCATAAAAATATTGCAATAATGTGAGAATCCAATCTTTCTTCAATGAATCTTGAACTCTATATGGGATAGAATGTGAAATTAGTTTAAATTTACTTTGAGAAGAATATCCAGAAGCATAGTCTTTCATATCTTGATAAAATTTTTCGTTTGCCAAGTCAATTAGTCTATTGTAAATGTTTGTTATCTCATCATCACAAAAAGACAGAGAACTGAATTGAAATTCAAGATATGCTATATATGAAAAAAATCGTTTCCTCATTAAGGACTCTGGACTTTGATATGTCCTGCTTTTAGGATTTTCTCGCAGATGATTTAATTCTCTAATGACGACCGACCACTTAAATTTTTGGTACTCAGCAAGGATGATGTCTTTAATATTGTTATGTTCTTTTGGTGAATTATCATAAAAAGTGAATTCTTCTTCTATAAATGTGAAATTGATTGCATCTTCCTTTAAAATCTCCATGTGGTTCTTCTCCAAATTTAATGTAATTTATTACAAATATTATTCAAATGTATTTATTGTTGGAACTGAAAATAGATCAATAATTTTCTTATCATAAAGGGAATATAATTGAAAGAATGGGAACATAGGACATTATAGAGGTGAAAGAGACGAATATACTAGAAGAAGAGCAAGCAGAACATAAAAATATTTGTTACATTTTAAATCCTATCTTGAGAAATACCAATTCTTTTAAATAGATATTAAGTAAGAAGAAGGAAGAAAAAAATCGGATTGCTCCGTTGTGCCGAATTGGAATGTGTATGTTGTAGTTAGTTCCGTGCCGCACTTAATAGTTCTCAATTGCCAAACCCATGTCGCCGGCAGATACCTTTTTGCGTTTGCTGTGTTTCGCAAATACAATAGCCGACTCCGTCAACAATTTAGCCCGTTTTTCTAAATAATCTAACAAAATCTCAACAGCATCTCGCGAAACAATTTCTGCTCCAGCGTCTGCCATCAATTTTCGTAGTGGGCTCCATGCAAATAAGCGTTTTTTCTTTGCCATGTTTTTCTCACCAATAGTTTATAGAACGTAAAAAATTAGAGACTTGTGCTCGAGTACCCCCACTTAGTGGAAGTATTCGATGGCGAGACCCATATCGTTTTTGGTAATCTTTTTGCGTTTCGCATGTTTGGCGAATTTCAAGGACATTTCGGTTAATTTCTTGGAGCGGTCTTCCAGGTAGAACAAAAGCGCTTCAACAGCATCACGACTCACAATCTCTGCTCCAGCAGTTTTCATGAGGGCACGGAGGGGGCTCCATGCAAAAATTCTTCGTTTTTTAGCCATAATAATCAATCTCCGCGTGCAAGCACGCTTGAAAGTGATTGTGGGAAAATCTCGTGGCCCGGAGAGACCCAATTTCAATCAGAGTGATCCGATTTTTGTCGGGGCGGGCGGTGAAATATTCACAAAACTTCACAATCTAACTATAATATGGGGCCCAGCGTATTTAAAACTTTGGGGAATCTGGCGAATTCTGGCACCCGAACTGACCCGATCGTTACCCGATGCGACAAAAACTGGGATCGGGTGAAATGAAGATCTAGCAGTTTCCACGCCCTCGGGGGAAAAAATCGGGGGTGAAATATGAGATTTTTGGAATAATGGGGGTGAAAGGGCGAGTGGGTAAATTCTAATATCGAAATAGTATGGAACAATTGTATTGGACAACAGTAAATCTTTAGATATCTTAGAATATTTTTGCAAGAAGCAATCGAGCTGATTTAAACCACAAAATCTAAGTTTTACGTGATTCGTACCACGGTGAGATCTGCCCCACAGAAGATGCTGGGTATTTATAAACCACAACACCTATTGGAAACTATGGGTCAGAGAATCAAAATTCAATCGCATCGCATGATCTTCTTCTGTCTTTTCTCACTGATACTCCTCGGAACTCTGGGGGGAATGTCGGCATTATCATCACAAACATCATCACAATCATCAACACAAACATCATCACAATCATCAACACAAATATTATCACAAAATCAATCAGCTATACCTACAAATGACATTTACACAAATGATGTTTCTACCGAATCTACCTATGGCATTCCCTCCGAAGGAATTCAATCTTCATCGCAATTGATTGATTGGGGCTCATTGATTCCACTTTCACCACAAACTTTTTCCTCGGGGGAAGATCTCCAAAATTATACCAGCCCTGAATCGGGTGATGGAAGCTCCTGGGAATCGCCCCTAATATTGGAAAATTATCTTGTGGAGCAGAATTCCACTGTTGCGGGCCTAAATTTCCATAATTTTTCCCAATATTTGGTGATTAAAAATTGTCTATTTCGGGATCTCTACCCGGGCTATAGGGATGACAGTTATTCCATCTTATTGAATAATTCCCAGAATATTAAAATTGAACTGAATTATTTTTACGCCTTTTCAGGAAGCGATTCCAATGCAATTCGACTTGAGCATTCCAGCAACATCAATATTACCAACAACCTCATTATGACCTATTACTACGGGATTGTGGCCTTCAACAGTCGGGATTTTTCTATTTCAAATAATCAATTGATAAACCAAAAATACGAACACATTAAATTAAGGCATGTTCAGGGCATCTCGATTGATAATAATGAGATCATAAGTCAATCCATTCCTTATCAAGAGGTAGAGGGGATTGTTGCTTGGAATGTCTCCCAATGCCTAATTTACAGTAATCAATTTAAGGAGGATGTTGATGCTATTGATTTCTATTCTTCCCAAAACATTACTTTTATTGACAATGTTTTGCCCTACCTTCATTTTTATATCGTTGCGGATATTAATATCGCCCAGAATGAAATTAAAGGTGGAATTTCCTTACAATTTTGTATCAATACCACAATTTCGAGAAATATGATTGAGGACGCCACCAATGCTATCGGGTCCACCAACTCCCATAATATTCTCATCGAAAAAAACACGTTTCGCTATATTTCAGGATATATTTTTGATATATATTATTACGAAGACGAGCCCCATTATTACGAACCGATTTGGTTCGATATTCCCACCAACTCCAGGCAATTGATTACACAAAATACATTTTTTATGCATGGAAGAGGAATTATGAAGGAAAACTCGCCCATGGTTCAAATCCGCTTTAATTTTGTGTTTTTCCATACCGGGCACTATATATTCATGGCCTTCAGCATGATTTGTGGTGGTTATTACCTTTACACTCTTTTTATCCAACGTAAAAAAATTAAGCAACTGGAAACTCTTCATAAGACCTTTCAGGAGACTCTACAAGCATCTTCGGACCTTCTATCCCCTAAACCTCAGACTCCGGATTTGGAAGGTTCTGTAAGTTTGGACGATTCTGTAAGTTTGGAAGGTTCTAAAGGTTTGAAAGGTTTGGATCTGGTGCAAAAACATGAGCAAAATTTAACCCACCTTGTATCCTTCCAGATTCTATTTGTGTTTGGGCTCTTCTTTTCCATTACGTACTTCGAGTCCTTTTATACGGGGGATTTCCTTCGAACAATCCTGGAGATGATGCTTCCCGGCAATTATTATTCCGATTTACCTCTGCGTAGTTTTTTGGTATCATGCGAATTAATTATTCTCAGTATCTTCCTCGGGAGGATTCTTCTACAAAAGTTGCGAAAAATCCGAACCATCCCTCCGATATTGCAAGATACCGATACCACATTTTTCCTGAATAAATCAGAAAAGATCCTCTTGGGCAGTTGTTTGGGCATAGGATTACTCTTAGAATTCCTAATCCTTCGATTAGTCTACTTTGGGGCTTACGAAGCGATGCTGTTGGTTTTGGGGTCAATGTTCACCCTTGGATTTATCCTGAACCTGGTTGGGAAAATTAAAAACCGCACACAGAAAGTGTGGATTGTGATCGGTCTCTTGGGAATAACACTCATTTCCGCTTATCTGATAATAAGACGATCAATGAATCCCAATATTGTTTGGTCCAGTAATCCGGATGAAGTGGAATGGACCCAGAAGATCCTATTTTGGAGTTTTTTCATATTGGGCGGCATTGGATGGGCTGGAACGTATTTACGGGATGAGGAATTATCATTCCAACAAGGGGATCACTGAACCATGGAAGATAAAAAAATCTACAGCCAAGTTGGAACGGAAAAAGGGAGCATCCAAGGGGACAGGAAAAAAGAGAATAACCAAGAGACCTTGGAAAAAGAAAACAAGGATTCATCAAATTTGCCCCTGTTTCAACCCAATGATTTACTCAAAGTCCCCCTCCGCTTCAATATCATGTTTTTGCTCTTTAACTATAACCAAATGGGCTTCACGGAATTGCATAAATTACTCAAATGCACACCGGGGAATTTAGATCACCATTTGAAAAAGCTCCTTGCGGCAGGTTGGATCCAAGATCGTGTTGCTTTTTCTCCGCGCCCCTTGAAATTCTTGCGCATCACCCCCCTTGGTCAAGAAAATATTAGGTCTCAAATTCAACAGCTTAAAACTCTCTTACGCAATAGCAAGAAGGTTCAATGATGTTAGGAAAATATTAATTTCAAAAAATCTATATCTCGAACACTACAAAACTATAATTATATGGGCGATTTTTGAATTTAAATAAAACAAAAAAAGTGGTGTTAACGCAAACTCTTCACTTTTCGCAAAAAAAGGTAGTCTAGCAATCTCGTAGGCATTTTTCGCATCGCTAAATCTAGCCAATAATTATGAACAATCGAATATCTCGGTTTGGGATTTTTCTTGATCAACACAGTATAAATTTGGGAAGCAATTCGTTCGGGGGTTAAGCCGCGTTCACGGGCGGTTTGAATCGCATATTTTCCTAGTCCCTTTGCTTCGGCTCTCATGAGAGTTCCTTGATAACTCTGAAGGGTGTCTTCTCCTTTGTCCCAGATCGGAGTGTTCACCGTTCCAGGTTCGATAATGATCACTTGAATTCCGATCAGCATCAATTCCCGCCGTAACGAATCGGTATATCCTTCTAAAGCAAATTTGGATGCGCAATACGAGGAAAAGAACGGTTTGGCAATCAACCCTGACCCACTTCCTATCATAATTATCTTCCCCATCGAGGCTTGAATGAGGGGGAAAAACTGTTTGGTAACGCGATGGATCCCAAAAAAATTCACGTCAAATTGATGTTCTAACTTGTCAGTATCAATTTCCATGGCGGGACCGGGATGAACAATTCCTGCATTATTTACCAGACCATATAATCCTGTATTTCTCTCAGAAATTATTTGAAATGCGGTTGAAATCTGTTCATCATTGGTAACATCGAGTTTAATAGGAAAAACATTGGAAATTTCCCCCAATTCTTGCAGATCGGTTTCTTTACGAGCACAAGCATAAATTGAAAACCCTTTTTGGCTTAACAATTCAGTACTAGCTCGTCCAATGCCTGTACTTGCTCCTGTGATTAAGATCCAACGATTTGATTCCATTAGGAGTTATTTGTTATTATAAAATTTAATTGTTTGCAACTTATTTCGTGTGTAAGTTTTCATTTCTCCCTATCTCCCATTTTTAGAAAACAACTTTGTTCTACCTAGAAAAAAAGTGTAATTTTAAGGAAGATTGAATAATTTTCGCGTTCCTCGAGCTACTAAATTCTGAGGAAGGTGCTTAATAACGAAATGTTTAATCCTTGCGTTTTTTCCAACAGGATAAAATCTTTTTGGGTGCCGGAGTGTCAATATTTTTGCAATTAAATCCCCTACAATACCAGGTGATGGCCCATGGGCTATTTTCATATCACGGATATTTTTCACGGTTTTTGTCAGGGAACTATATTCCGAATTTGGTTTAATTATAATTTCTTGTGGAATATTAGTACGGAATTCAAAAGGGGCGACAGACACCACTTTTATTCCTAAAGAATGAACCTCACTTTCTAAACCCAATGTTAGGGCGATCAATGCAGCTTTTGATGCAGCATATAACGTAG
>JABCSI010000188.1 GCA_018238965.1 Promethearchaeota archaeon | reverse complement strand
ATTATGAAATTTATTTGCCTTTTGATTCCACTTTTGAGCTAAAATTTGTGGATGTTAATAATACGCTTGATCTTGATGGTGCAACTGTAAGTTTTAGCCTAGATGGTACTTTACTCATCCTTGATTCCCAGGCCAACGGGATTTATTCGTGGATAATTTCCAAAGATCAAATTAACGTAGGGGATTATGAAGTAATTATAACTCTTGGAATGGACGATTACCAAAACCAAACCTTTACGATTACTCTCTCTGTTATGATTGTGGAAACAGAAGGTGAATTAGGTGCTATTTTACAGCCCGGATATGATGATAGTTTACCCTATGATTCCGTTTCTGGGACTTATTTGGCTTTCAGTCCCTTTAATGTAACCATTCGCTATAACATCACCGATATCATAACCGATGATTTAATCACCGAATTCTTACTCGCAAACCTAACTATGGAAAGTGGTTATAGTTTCGAGGGAATCTATGAAAATGGATACTTCTCCTTTGAAATTCCAGCGGCCCAATTGACTGTGGGTCTGGTGAATATCACAATTACATTTGAGAAGTACGGATATGAAAACATTACAGTGGATTTGGTATTTGATGTTTTTGAAGAATATTCAGTCACTATCGCAACGATCGAAGTTCCCACTGCCGTGATACAAGGGGATAAATTCTCATTGGTTCTGAGACTAACGTATAATAATGGCACAGATGATCTACCATTAGTTGGTGAAACTGTGTCTCTAACCACTGACCATGCAGATCTACGGTTAATTGAAAACGTGACTGGTGATGACGGTTATGTTTACTTTGAATTTATACTTCCCACAGGAGATTACACCAGTTTAAACATCACCGTGGAATATAATGGTCAAAAATATGGAATTGACAGTGGAAATAAAGGATTTTCCGTTCAAGTAAGCAAAACTCCCGCTGTATCTATGTGGCTCGTATACCTTATTTTGGGATTTGTGGGTTTCGTTGCAATGGTTGTAACGATTCAGAAAAAGATTATTGCTCCCCGTCGAATGCACTTTACGGACATGGTAATGTCTTCGGCCACGATATTTGAGGATGCCATTAATATTCAGCACGTGATGATTATTTACAAGAGCTGGGGTACCTCAATATTCTTTAAATCCTTTGCAGATGATACCATAGATCCTGATCTCATTAGCGGATTTTTATCTGCGGTACAATCATTTGGAAAAGAATTAAAATCCCAGAGTGCACTAAACGAATTATCCTATGGTGATAAAATCTTACAGTTCATGGATGGAGAGTTTATCCGGGTAACTTTGGTCTTAAGCAAATCTGCTTCTCCCTATTTGAAACGAAATCTCTCCAAATTTGTGAGCGTTTTTGAAGTTGAATTCAAGGAAACTCTGGAAAAATGGCGCGGACAATTAAATGTATTCCAGGGCACCGAAGATTTGATTGATGAAGTATTAAAAACCTCTGTAATATTGCCCCATCAATTTAATCCGGAAATGAAAAAACCCAAGGATATCTCCCGGGCTCTTACCAAACAATTACTGGGAACTGCAAAATCGTTAATTGTTGAAGACCGACCTTTTCTATTCTTGGCTCAAATCTTACAGCAAGCAATTGATGAAACAGGAAAAGGAGCACCTGAAATTATTCTATCGATTACAGAATTGTTGGATAGAAAGATTCTGATTCCTGTGAAATTTGAACAAATTGCTAAAGAAGAAATAACCGAAGCCAAAAAAGGAGAAATTCATGCCCGCGTATGGAAAATTCAGAATAAAACCAATGCTGAAAAAGAAGAATTATATACTCAACTCCTTGAATTGTCGGAAGCAGAACGGGAAGTCACTCTGAGTTCGCTCCTCCAAACGGTAACCATAACATCGGAATACACAAAGGAAGAATATGAGGTTCCTAAGTTTACAAAGGCGAAAGATGCAAAATCAGAGATGAATTCTCTAATTTCCCAGGCAAAAAAAACACTCAAAGCGAAGGAATTCGATCAAGCTTTGAAATACTATGAATTTGCAGAAATTATAGCCATCCAATGGAATTTCAAAGATAAAGCAAAAACAATCGAAGGAAACATTCTGGCCACAACTGTGGAAAAAAATCGTTATATCATTAAAACGGCAAGAAAAGCCGGTAGAAAATTCGAAAGATCGAAAGACTATGAGCATTCGGGTGAGGAATATCAAAAAGCCTTAGATTCAGCTCATAAATTGTATCAGCTCGGTCTCGAAGATGTTGACGAAGACATTAAAACTTTGACCCATAAAGTAATTGAAAATAAGCAAGAATGTGTAGAGGGATTAACGAACGAAGATTGTGTTAACTCGGATGTTTTAATTAAATCTCGAAAGAAACTCATCCAAACCTATGCAAAGAAAAATAAATCCATGAACCGGGACGAAAAAATCGAAAATCTGACAAGAATTGCGGTCATCTCCAATTTGCTCTTTAAATTTGGGGCTTCTTCCGAGATTAAGTTTGTTAAAACCTATCAAAAGAAGATTGAAGACCTCAAGAAATCTCTCAAAAAGGAATCCAATGAAATTCAAGCACAAAACGCTGCAGCAGTCGCAACTTCTCAAGAAATGAGTTCCATGTTGGATAAAATGCGCAAAGAGGCAGAATTGGATCAAAATTGGTTCAATGCAATAATTTTGTATCAGAAACGCTTGAATATTGAGTATAAATTGGGTAATATTGACCGAGGGGTCTATTTAGCAGGTCAGATCCGGTCCAAAATCTCAAAAATACCCTATATATTTGACCTCATAGATGAAACCAGAGAGAAAATCAAATCTGCCAAAGAACAGTCAAATTCTGCCGAACTGCAACAAAATGAAGATTTATTGAAGATGTTGCTGCAGATTATGTTTAATTTCGATTGATCGCAAGATTTCTGTTTTTTCCGATATTTTTCCTTTTTTTTCCGAATTTATTCCATTGGATCTTCCTTCTTTGAGTTTTTTCACTCTTTAATTGAATTTCACCGAAAAATTTTTTATCCGCCAATACTTTACTTCCTCGTTCATGAACAGAGGTAAATCCTTTCTGTTTCTTATTTTACCACTTAATTCAAAAATCAATAATTAATAATCACTATTCAAAGGTGTTCAACAATCTCATACAATTCCGAATCTCTCAAAGTTATTGATAAAATCCGTTTTGGTCTGCTATCCCCCGAAGAAATACGCAAAATGTCCGTGGGAAGAATCATTACTGCCGATACATACGATGAAGATGGCTTACCAATCAAATCAGGTTTAATGGATCCAAAACTGGGAACAATCGAACCCGGCCAGAAATGTGCGACCTGTGGAAACCGAGTGGGGGCATGTCCCGGACATTTCGGACACATTGAACTCGCCCGTCCGGTGGTGCATGTCGGCCATGCTAAATTATTATTAAAAATGCTTCGTGGAATTTGTCATGCGTGTGGACGTGTGCTATTAACTGACGAGCAATCTGTGGAATATTTTGAAACTCAAACCGCTTATAAGGAGATTTTTGATAAACCGGATGAAGTTCTAATCAAGGAGATATTCAAAACAGCCAGAAAGTCCAAGGAATGCCCATTTTGTGGAGAGGAAAAGATGAAAATAACCATCGAGAAACCTACCACATTTTACAAAGGTGGAGAACGTTTAACTCCTGTTGATGTAAGGGAACGGCTGGAAAGTATCCCCCTTAAAGATTATGGGCTTTTTGGAATTAATCCTGAAACCGCCCGCCCAGAATGGATTGTTTTAACCGTATTACCAATTCCCCCCGTGTGCGTTCGACCCTCGATCACCCTTGATAGCGGGATTCGTTCGGAGGATGATCTCACGCACAAGTTGGTCGATGTCATTCGAATCAATCAACGATTACGTGAAAACATCGATGCCGGTGCCCCACAATTAATCGTAGAAGATTTATGGGAACTTCTACAATATCATGTTACTACTTATTTCAATAATGAGGTAAGCGGAATCCCACCTGCTCGACATCGGTCGGGAAGGGCTCTTCGTACCCTAACCCAACGTTTGAAGGGTAAAGAAGGTCGATTTCGTTCAAATTTATCCGGAAAACGTGTGGATTTTTCCGCCCGTACCGTAATCTCTCCAAATCCCCACATTTCTGTAAACCAAGTAGGTGTGCCTATAAAAATTGCCAAAATTCTCACTGTTCCTTCATATGTTACTGATTTTAACATCGAAGAAATGAAGCAAGCGGTTTTAAATGGACCCCATTCCCATCCGGGCGCCAATTATATTATTCGTGAGGATGGTCGGCGAATAGATCTTAGATTTGTCAAAAACCGAGATATTGTTGCCACAACAATCAAACCTGGATTTGTTATCGAACGTCATCTTCGGGATGGTGATTTGGTTCTCTTCAATCGTCAACCTTCGCTGCACCGCATGTCTATTATGGCTCATGAGGTTAAGGTTATGGAAGGTCAAACATTCCGCCTCTCTCTCGTGGTTTGCCCGCCCTATAATGCTGATTTTGATGGAGATGAGATGAATTTACACGTTCCCCAGAGTGAGGAAGCCCGCACCGAAGCCGAATATTTATTAAAAGTCCAAGAGCATATTGTCTCACCACGTTATGGTGCTCCCATCATTGGTGGAATTCAAGATTTTATCTCTGTTGGTTATATTTTCACCCGCACCGAACGATCTCCCGGGGTGGCTAATGTATTCAATCGTAAACACACATTTATGCTACTCTATTGGGGTAATGTATTTCGGAGAAACCCTGCTTTTTCTATTGATGATATCGAACCGGTAAATCCCGATGATTCGCCTGAAGATTGGATGTTTTCTGGGAAGGCAATTTTCAGTTGTATTCTACCCCACGATTTGAACATGCAGTTGACATCGAGATTCTATAAAGAAGAAGAAGGTAAGACCATTGGTAGCGATGGTTTTGATGTGATTGAGAATGGGAAAATGATTTCCGGGGTAATTGATAAAAACCTAATGGGTGATGGGAAAGCAACTAGTATTCTCCACCGAATTATTCGTGATTATGGTCCCACCCGTGGTCGGCAATTTTTAGATGACTTCTGTGGAATGATGGTGTGGTCCATAACAATGACAGGTTTAACCATGGGTATCGATGAAGTAGATATTGGAAAGGCCCATGAAGACGTAAATGCTAGCATTATGAAAGCCTATAGTGATGCAACCATTCTAATTAAAGCCTACCAAGACGAGGATGAAGAAATTTTACCCTGTGCTCCCGGAAGAACCCTATACGAAACATTGGAACTCAATTTGATGACATTGTTGAATAAAGTTCGTGGAGATGCAGGAGAGATTGCCGCCGTGCATTTAGGTGATACTGCCCATTCGGTTATTATGACAAAATCCGGTGCTCGTGGAAATCCATTGAACCTTGCACAGATGGCAGCCTGTGTTGGCCAACAATCTGTTCGACAAGATCGTATTCATCGAGGATATATCGATCGAACTTTACCCCATTTCAAGGTTAAGGATTTATCTCCGGTTGCTCGGGGCTTTGTAAAGAATTCTTATCGAGACGGTCTCACTCCCACTGAATTTTTCTTCCATGCTATGGGTGGACGGGAAGGGTTGGTAGATACCGCCGTGCGAACCAGTTCTTCTGGATATATGCAACGTCGTTTGGTAAATGCACTCCAGGATATGGTAGTTGAAAACGATCTCTCGGTCCGAACTTCGGAAAAGAGCGTTGTTCAGTTCAGATATGGTGATGATGGGATTGATCCTGGGCGATCAGATAATGGAGATATAATGGATTTTGAGCAAGCAATTTTGAAAACCAAGTCCTTTAAGAAATTGCTCAAGAAAGAAGAAAAAATTGTTGAGAAACTTAATGGAAAATCCCATCCCGAATTTCCAATAGAGTATATTGAAGCGATTTCCGAACACGGATTGGGGATTATTGAACAGATTGGTGAAGAACCCAAGCCTAAACCCAAGAGTGTGAAAACTCCAAAGAAGAAAACTCCAAAGAAGAAAACTCCAAAGAAGAAAACACCAAAGAAGAAAACACCAGCTGTAAAAAAAGCCGCCGCTAAGAAAACGGCCACTGCTAAGAAAAAAGTTTCGGAGAAAAAGCCAATTTCCATACCGGATGACGATGCACCGAAATTCATGGACATGTCGCTATCTGATTTCGAGTCCAGCGATATTTCTAAATTATCCGAAGAGGCAAAGCAACAATGGTATAATCTGGAAATGGGAAAAAATGCAATTTATCGCGGTAAGCTAACCAAACTTTATAAAACATGGATTGAAGAGAAATCAGAATCGATTCCATCACAGGATGCCCCGGTTGAAGAAGGGATCCAACCTAAAGCAAAGGCAACTAAAGCGAAAGCAACGAAAGCTAAAGCAAAGGCAACTAAAGCGAAAACTCCTAAGAAAGAGGAACCCAAAGCAAAATCCCTTAAGGAATATGAGTCGAGTGATCTATCATCTCTCTCTGAAGAGGATTTCCATCTTTGGTATAACCTGGAAACCGGTAAGAATGCGGAATACCGCGGAAAACTAACCAAGACTTTCAAGCAATGGCAAACCGATAAATCTGAACCCGCTGAAGAAGAAACTGTGGAGGAAGTCTCGGATTTAGCCAACAAAAATTTTGAAACTTTGACTATTGAGGAGCGTCATGAGTTGTATAACATCGAAACAGGGAAAAACGCTATATCCAGAGGAAGAACCACGAAGATATATAAAAAGTGGGAATCCAACAAATCGGAGAGTAAATAAATTCAAATTATAGGTGATTCATGTGGCAAAAAAGAAGAAAAAAACATCCGGTGCTAAGAAATCTGCTGGAAAATCTGCTAAGAAATCTGCTGGAAAATCTGCTAAGAAATCTGCCGGAAAATCTGCTAAGAAATCTGCCGGAAAATCTGCTAAGAAATCTGCCGGAAAATCTGCCGGAAAATCTACCAGAAAATCTGTCGAACAATCCAAAATCGACGAAGGATTAGAATTTTTACGTGAACACGGTTTACAAGACTTTTACTTAAATAAAGTTCAGGAAATTATCACAAATGAAGATTTTCATGGGGAAGAAATCGATTACTTCATCAAGGAAATCTACACTAATTACAAACGCGCATTGGTCCTTCCCGGAGAACCGGTAGGAACTGTTGCTGCCCAATCAATTGGTGAACCCGGAACCCAGATGACACTACGGACATTCCATTATGCAGGTGTTTCCGAATTTTCTGTTACCCAAGGTCTTCCCCGATTGATAGAACTGGTGGATGCTCGACGTAATCCCAGTACCCCTATCATGTCTATCTATTTAGATGAGGAACACCGCCACAACGTAAAAAAAGCCCGTAAAGTCCATTCCCAAATCGAACAAATCAAAATTGAAACCATTACCAGCGACGCTGAAATTGATTTGACCGAATACACCCTAAACCTCAGCATGATTCCGGATTTGATGGAAGATAAGGATATTTCCTACGATGATATCCTGTTAAAGCTGAAGAAATACAAGAAAAAGGGCGAGATTGAAGTCGACGAAGAAATGGATATGGTTATCATCAATCCCGATACCGAAGATTTGCAGAAACTGCAAAAACTCAAAGAAAAGGTCATGAAAACCCTTATACGTGGATTACGTGGAATAAAACGAGGGATGATCAAAAAGGAAAATGATGAGTGGACTATTCAGACGGAGGGCACCAACTTGGGTGATGTTTTAATTAAAATCGATGGAATCGACGCCACCCGAACCTACTCCAATCATATTCATGAAATAGAGAAGTATTTGGGAATTGAAGCTGCCCGGCAGACCATTATCAACGAAGCCGTTTCCGTATTGGAGGATCAATCCCTGGATGTGAACATTCGGCATCTCAATTGTATGGCCGATCTGATGTGCGCTTCCGGATCCATTCAACAAATTGGGCGCCATGGAATCAGCGGAACCAAAGAATCGGTTTTAGCTCGAGCAGCTTTTGAAGTTACGATTAAGCAATTGATTAATGCAAGTATCGCTGGTGAGGAAGAGAAATTGCAAGGCATACCTGAGAACGTTATCGTTG
>JABCSI010000019.1 GCA_018238965.1 Promethearchaeota archaeon | reverse complement strand
TGGGTGCGTTAACCAGTACTTCTTTGGAAGTGTCAAAAATTTAGATCGGAAATATCCCAGTAAAGTTTGAGAGCGTGGATCCAAGATCTCCATCCGTTCATTGATCGAAAAGAACTGTTCCTTTATCAGAAATTCACGTGAGTTAGTCAACATGGTGCTGGTATAATAGAAAAAAGCAGTATATATATAATTTTGCCGATGGCAGATCCAGAAAGGATATATGGATCGAATAGAGGTGATAGCAAAAATGACTTGGCTGGGGATTTTGATCCCACTCCCACAGAGCTGAATAACCCGATTTACGTAATGCTAAAAATCGGGCTCTACAACTTTTTTAGTCGAGCAACCATATGAATTATTTGTAGTTATTTAAAATTGAGGTCAAAAATAAAAATGGTATACTGTCCTAATTGTGGAGGAAATGTGCCCGAAAAATCACGCTTCTGCTCCTTTTGCGGTTACGATATGAAAAGTACAACATCAACAGAATCCAATCCAAATACGAATCAACAAGCCTATACTGAAGACTATCAGCAAACGCAATCCGGATATCAACCAAATCAGTCTGGTTACCAACAACCAGTCGGACGTTCTCCTTCGGGATCCTTTACATCTGCACCCAAGGATCGCCTCGTTGCTGCAATCTTCGCCCTTTTGTTGGGTGGACTCGGCATTCATAAATTCTATCTCGGCAATATCGGGATGGGTATTTTCTACTTGATCTTTGCTTGGACAGGGATCCCGGAGGTCATCGGTTTCATTGAAGGAATTATCTATCTGACCAAGTCGGATGAAGAATTCTACCACGATCACGTGCTACCCATCGAACAACAGAATGCTGTGCGGATATAAGGGGCACGGCTAATTAATCTGTTTTTTTCTCTTATTATCTTTTCATATATCCATCTCATAAAATCATCTCATATTTTCTTCTTTTCTTATATTGTATCATTTCCCAAGCCATTCCGTGAATCAAAAAAGAGACTTGCTGATGTGAATTTTACTCAATGGAAAATCGTAAAGCGTAAAGCATTATTATGTTCGTTTCCTATACAATAACAACCACCATTAAGTAACAAGGTGGTTAGGTGAATTTATCAAATTGTAAACTAATACTCAATATTTAATTCCCAAACCCGGTGTGATTCGAGTATCACACACACAAAAAACGTCTGAGGTTTTACCATGAAACTGAATTATTTTATTTTTAAGAAGGTGGTGGATAACCGCCCAATAGTTGAGCAATTTCCCTTAACTCTGGATGATTTGCGGGATGAATTACATCCCGATAAGGTGAAAGAATCCTGTGTATGCTGCTTTTTAGATATCAACATTGAAAACGAACCCTTGGATATAACTACCAACCAATAATTACTGGATTTGACTGTATTATTAGATATTAGCCTGGAAACCCTTGAGGAAATTATCGAGGATAGTCGTCCTCGTCTCGATGACTATTTAACCTACATGCTCATACTCTTCAAGAGCGTCCAGCAACATCCCCATGAACGCGATGAAAAGACCGAACATCAAATCGGGATGATCGTCTATGAGAACGTGATAATCACCCTGCATATGAACCAAATACTGAATGTGGAACAATTATTCAACAAATTTCGCAAGAACCCGCTCAAATTAATACGTGGGAAAGGAACCTATATGGTCACCCGGTATATTGACACGCTCATTGATCAAACCATCGACGTGATTGATGATTGGCGAATGTTTGCTGATGAAATCGAGAAGGCTATCTTGGACAATCGAATATCGGATCCGAAAGAAACCCTAAGTGTCCTAATCGGGATTCGGGAATCAATTTTTGACACAATCAAAATTCTACAGGCGGACAGAGAAGTTGTAAGTGCGATGCAGGATGCAAAATTATCGGAATTTAATCCTTCGTTCATTCCCCGAGAATTGGATGATCATATACGGCACGAAATAGATGAGCTTGATATCTTGCGTCAGGTTATTTCGGATCTGATGAATCTCTATTACAATGCAGAATCGAGTAAGCTAAATAAAACTATGGCTCGATTTTCCTTTGCTGCCGCATTATTACTATTCCCTTCATTGATTGCGGGGATCTTCGGGATGAATAATCCCGGTTTTCCCCTTATTCCATTTTGGGTTGTAATGCTTTTTATGATCGGGGCAATGGGGATTGTGTGGTTAATCTTCAAAATGAAAAAATTTATATGAGATCCTCCCCCGAGAGTCTCCCGAAAAATTCAATAGGGATTCTGCACTGAGGAAAGTATGTCCAGCTATGAAGACACTTCGGAGCTTTCCCTAACTGTGGGACTCTTGGGTGCCAACCACCAGATCACCAAACTCGTGGGAGAAGCCCTTGGAACTCCGGGACAACAATCCGATCTTCAATTTTACAACCGACTTGATCTTAAGTTAAATTGTGTCTTCACTGCCGTTGCCCCAATCGGATATCCGGATAAAATTAAATCCTTGATTCAAGCCTGTTCCGAGACCCAAATGCATATTATGTGCATAGATTGTGAGACGGGAATTACACCTGAAATTGGGGAGATCATGGTACTGATGGATCTTTTTGCCCAATATTACCAGACGCAATATTTGGCGGTTATCGGGGGCATAAATTCCTCAACTGAGTGGCGGAAAGAAGAAATCATAACCCAATTGCAAAAACTCACCCACCCCACCAAATTGCGCGGTATTGAATTAATTCCCTTGGAATCACGTCCCGACTATGAGCATCTTAAGGAACGCCTATTTACCATGGGTTCGAATTCTTCCAGCGCTCGCAAATCCTCCGAATCGTCGGCAGAAGCTCCCGTGAAAGTCTTGGTGGATCATGTCTTTCCGGTAAAGGGCATCGGCACAGTTTTGCTTGGCTTAGTTAAGAGTGGCATTGTGCACGCAGGGGAGATGTACGATCTCGCACCCGGTGAAACTAAAGTCATCCTCCGGTCTATTCAAAAATTCGATCGTGACTTTAAGGAAGCCTTCGTTGGTGATCGGGTGGGCTTGGCCTTAAAGGGGATGAAATCGCCGGATTTAGACAGGAATACAGTGTTCTGCTCATTAAATTCAATGAAAAAAACGGATCATGCGACAGGTACATTATCTGTGTCGCCCTTCTATAAACCCCAGAATCCCAATGGGCAAATATCTCCCGAGGACACCCGAAATTACCATCTTGTGGCTGATTTGGCCATTTCACCCATTAAATTGGTGGGGGGTGATTCGATTTCTCCCGGTAAATCAGGATCCTTGGATTTGAAATTGGAAAAACCTCTTGCCTATGATGCTCAGGGACTCAGGGGTATTATGGCCGATTTTGGCCCCTTCTCCAAAAAATTGCGTATCATCGGCTATTTTCACCAATAAACCTCGTGATCTATCGAGGATTCTAACACCAATTTAATGAGAATTGTTATTTGGGGATTTGTGGAATATAACCAACCCTCCAAATTGGGAGAGACGGCCGCCCATGGGGGTATCTACATCAAAAGTTCTTATATGTACGCCCAGATTCTGAGCTATCTGCAGAAAATTATTCATATTCTGCTTCTTTTTACTGGTTTCCCGAAACGAAGATGTTAAAAATATATATTCCAGGGGGCTGGGCTTAGACTTAGGTTCCCTCGGATCCCTCAAATACGATTCTGCCTCCTTGATTGTATAATAAATTGTGAAATGTGGACTATTCATGAGATCTTCGAAAAATTCCAAAGCATTTTCTGCCTCATTCTCCAGCAGACCTGTGAAAAACGAGATATATTCGGGAATTTTCTGAACAATTTTGATATCTGCGATTGTTTTAATTCGTCTGTTAAACGTCTGGATTGTGATCTTGTGCTTGCCTTGTCGGAATAGCCATTGATGGTGTTTGTGCAAATGCTCCAAAAATGGAGTGGAGATGTCTAAATCGCGAGGATGGAACAAGATGATTGCCTTCACACCCTGGCGAATCTCGGGGCGGATGAAGTTAACTAGTGCTTCGAAGAAGTGATATTTTTGCTTCTCATCCGAATTCTGAAATTTTCGCCCTAGTTTGTAATCAAGGGCCCCCTGAATACGGGACGAAAACATTCGCCATAGTTTTGCTTGCAATTCCTTCTTTTCGTAGAAACTTAGTGCAATGGCCACTGGATATCCACGTTTCGATCTCTTTTTCCGCCGTTTTCCCATCTCTTTTTCCGCCGTTTCCCCAGTTTATTCTAATATATCTTGATCTAATCTTGGGGGAATAATAAAAATGTGGTATCTAACGCGATTTGGCTGAAATTCATATCGGTGAAGGAATGGATTCTAGAATGTTTATTAAGCTTTGGTATCTATCGTAATGTAAGAAATGAAGATTTCACGTATATTCGTCCTAATTTTTGGTATATCCATCCCTATCTACATTCTGATTACGTTTCTCAGTTTTGATTTTAACCTCGAGTGGTTACCCTCCGATTGGAGTTATAATAGTCAAACGGTGTGGATTTTAGTGAATATCGCTGCCCCTATTTTCTACTGTATTTCGTGGCTCTATTTCAATTTTCTATTGGGAGACCGCTTCGCCAGATCATTGGAAATTATGGCTGGGTCATCATCTTCCATATCCTTGCACTATATCGTCTTTTATGGGGTTAACGCTCTGGTATTGCTGGTAGCGTTTCTTATTCCTATTTTTACGCCCATTATCGGCGTCTTAGCCTTTTCTTCCATGGTATTTAATCTCCTGACAATGAAAACGAGTTGGGATGATATGGATGGGAAAAAGCAAAAATCCGTGAAAACTATGTCTATTCTGGCTGCGATTCCCGTTATATTTGTCTCGATATTCGTTGTCCCCGAACTCATTCTTCTCTCTATTGATTTTTCAAAAGAATTTTGGGCAATTTTTGTTGATCCTTTATTCTGGTTGGTCAAAGCTTATGGCGTATCCATTCCTATCGGCAATTTCATTAATCTTTATAGAAAAGGTGTTGCGGAGGTTGAAGGAAAACGCTATGAACGGAACAATCTAAATATTTTCTTCATTGAATTGACCATTACGGGCTTTCTATTCTTTCTGGAATCCCAAGGTGTGGAGTTTGTTACGTTTCTCTACTATGGTGGAATGCTTTTCTGGATTATCTCATTATTTGCTAATTTAAAAGTTGGTAAATCAAGGGAAGGTAAACTCACCGAGAATCCCATCGGATTGGTGCTCAACGGCATTTTTTGGGTAGCTTGGTTCATCTTCGGCAAACAGGATTTAGATCCCAGTCTTCATTGGGTAAAATTAGCCCTTACAATCGTTTCGGCGGTAATCTTCTTCAGTTACTTCGTAATTATTTTTATCGCTCATCCTGACTTGGAAGATAGTTAGAATCGCAATTTTTTATAGATTTTTTATACATTCATACTTTTATACTTTTAATGCTTTAGGACTCGCAAAATCCCCGTTAAATCGACTTGAGGTGTGAAAATATATATCGCTGGATCATATCACCTTTCAATATCCCCTAAAACATCTTAGACATCATATCCCCATGGTATCGGGAAATATGAAATTTCACGTGAAAAACATGAAATGGGAACTTTTACAAAAATCAAATTTAAATACCACAATTTTCATGTAACGTAACAGAGTCTTCGTTCTAAGTAGACAAAAAACATACGTGAGCAAATAACTGGAGAATTCCGAATTGATCCCGAACTTCACCTTAATGGGGTGCCCAATTGACGATTGAAATGAGCGCTAGTATAACCCAGGATTTATGTCCCAAATGTGGAAGCCTTATGGTAACACGAAGGCGAATGTCCCATAACAGACCAGTGATTTTATTACAATGCAAAGTGTGTCGTCATTACGTAGTGATCGATCAACAGTAATCTTCTTTTTAATTAACCCTATTTCCTATTTTCTCTATTTTCTGAATACTCTTCAATTTCTGCATTAATTCGAGTTTTGTTATTTTTATCTGTATAATTTTTGTATGGGAGGTGTGTCCCCGCACTATATTTAATTGGGATTTAGAAATATGTAAATCTTGGGCCATCAAGTTAATCAGTGCCTTATTTGCCTTTCCCTTGGTGGCGGGTGCGGTGATGGAAACGATAAGTTGTGAATCATCAATTTTTAAGCAATTATTTTTGGCATTGGGCTTCACATGGAGGATTAGTTGGAATGTATCGGCAATCCCTTGAAGGGGGCTAAGGAATGCAAAATCTCCGAAAGAATCGGAAGTGGAAGATGATTTGGAAGTGGAATTCTCGGAATTTTTTTCCGTTTTCTTGGCTGTACGCGGTTTTTTCATATTTATCCGATCCACTGTCATTATTCGCATTAATTATTTGCTGTAAATAACACTGCTATTATTCAGGAGATAGTTTTCGAATATATTCATTTCCAAAGGTTTCTATTCCCCCCACCAAGATCTGATATGCATCCAAGGTGATATGGGGTGAATTGTAATCGGGTACCTGTTGTGCTACTTGCAATAGTCCCTTGATATCGATTTCGTCCCTTGGGTGATAATTACTCACAAATTCATGTTCGTAGACCAGTAGACGGGTGACCCTTTGGGCCGCTTGGTTGTGGGATGTAGGAGATTTGAATACTTCCTCAACAGAAATAGCAAACAATCCCGGATAATCATAACCCCAGTCGTCGGCAAGGATCTTGCCTCGAATGTGGCACGGTCCAAGATTCTCAAACCGAGATTCGGGAAGATAAAGGGGGCATTTGACTAATTCTTGAGGTAGATGGGCAAATGTAATTGAAATTTTTCGCTCCTTGAAAAAGAACAAATAGGGCTTCTGATAGATATGTACAAAGCAATCATCGAGGGATAATCCCGATTTAACACTCAATTTCTGCGCCAAGGGGTAAATCTCTATCTTCTTTATCTTTCTCAATCCCCTTTCTTTATCCGAAGGAGGGTTGGGAGATTCAAATAATCTTTTTCGATTCATCTGTCCGTATATCATCATATCGATGTCCGATTTGTCATGATGGGATTCCCACAGTATCGATCCCGAGACCCCCATCTCGGCAAGGGGAATATTGAATAGAGAGTTTAATGTTAGGGCCACCTCTACAGTTTCGCGCTCCAATGTATCCAGTTTCTGCTTTTCTTCATAGGACCCTTGCTCTACAATGTGGATCAAGGATTCCAAACGATTTTCAGGTTTCCAGTGGGTAGTGATATCATTTCGGGGAACCAAAAGCACTTCGCGATTGAATACAGGGGAAAATTGTGAATAGAGATGATTGTGCATGTTTTGATCCGCTGCGATGGAGGTATAATTGGGTAGAATTCGTGCAAATTTGTCCTGGGTGTCTTTTTGAACCCACAACCGAAACGGGTGCGATTTTACATCCTTGAGTGGATTATCCAATCGTTGCAAAGAGGATTTCATGTCGTCGATTTCGGATTCCCCTACCCGCTTGTATTTCTGTAAAGCCAAAATACCTTGGGGAAAATGCATTGATCCCAGTACTTGGTAGACATCACCTTGTTTGTCTTGGAGATAATCCCGATCCCTAAAAATTTCCATGATTACAACCCTTTAATGATTTCGTCAACGTGCTGAATCAAGACGGGGTATAGTTCCAGAGAAAGACGAATTCCCCCTGCTAGTCCATGACCCCCGCCATTGCCCCCAAATTTTGCTGTGAAGGCACGAATAACGTGAACCGCGCCTTGTTGATTATGGGCTGCTATAAATTCTGGTGTACATCGTACCGATACCTTGTAAACCCCTTCCGGTGTTTGTCCTCCTATGAAAAGCATTTTCATGGGATCGTATAATTGATTGATAGAGGCGAAACTCCCAGTATCGCTCCACATCTCCAAAGGAATGCTGCTGGTGAGATCCACACATATTGCATGGGTTGTTTCTGCTTTGGGTAAGGATACAAAGGTGGCTAGGTTGTGACTCAGGGCTGAAATGTATTCGGTAAATTTTTTTTTTACATCAGCCGTAATCCGGGGTCTCCCCAACATATTCTTAGCTTCATTGAGTTGCTTCGAACCTAATATGGATAATATTTGGGCATGTTCGAAGGGGTGACGCAAAATTCCAAACTTTTTGGGAAAAACACCGTATTCCCCAAGAAGTGTTTTTGGAGAAAGGGCTTTTTCCAGCTTAGCGACATCTTCCGGTTCCAGATCTTCTACTTTTACGGAGGGATCGATTCCAAGGTTTTGGAGCAGAGTTTTTGCTTGTTTTCGTGACCCTCCTACTTCCGGGATGAAGGGGAGAATTGAAGTGGCCAAGGCCTTATCGATACGTTCAAATTGGGCGCCAAATAAACAAATTCCCTCCCGCTTTTCCAATTGTTCCAGAGATAACCCTTCCTCCAATATAACACGATTATAGGATTGAAATTCATCAAAATGATTTAGAGAATCCCCTGAAATGCCGATAATCGCAATCCACGCATATTTCCTCATCGATTCATCCACCGAGGTGACAAATAGATAATTCAATGCAGCGCCCACTATCTCCTTTAATCCATGGAGCCCGAATAGGGTGGGATTGGCATTATAAATGTTTTGGGGTTGATTTTCCGAAGATGGAACTTGAAATCGGTGGTGATCCAGAATAAAAAAATCGATATTTGGAAATTTTTTTGCATATGTCCAGAGTAATTCACCCGAAGGGCCCAAATCGGAGAAGAAGATTGCCAATTTCTGCTCTGTATTTAGTGCCAAGGTTGGTAAGAATTCGTCCCAAGGAACTTCCAAATTAAATCCTTGTTGAATGTAGGGGATTCGCAATTTATCGAGGAGTTTGGCAATTAGAATGCCAGAACAAATACCATCTGCATCTGTGTGGTGGATTGAGATGACTTTATCGTATGTGGACCGTTTTTCAGAAAATTCAAGGGCGCACATTTCCAAATGTTGATCAAAATTTTTCGATGTCATGGGGTTTTTCCTTGTTCTTAGCAATGTAACATTTAATATAATTAAAACTGTGCAAATATACCAAATACTTTTTTTATTATTCAAAATTTTTTCAGTATACTTGAAGTAATCGAAATGCGATCACCACGGTAAATGATAAGATATGAAAAAATCTACTAAATCGCTCTTTTCCATAACTATGTTGGCAATATTCGTTTTTTCAATGGTCGGACAGATTTTGATGTCTGATTTTGAACTCACCGCCAATCATAATAATAATTTGCAAGAAAGTTCCTCGGATACTATACCAACTTCTGCGTATGATTCAAATTTTGGAATTCAACCCCTCGAATTGAATTCGGATCAATTAAATGATCTCGGAATTATTGAAATACATGAATTTATGGTCCGGGATGACATTGGTGTAGATAATTTTAATCAAAGTGATAACACGTATATTGATTACGACCATACTGTGGTGGCAGACAACCCAGAATTTGATTCGACTCTTGTTGCGGCTGATTCTGAGCAAGCAACCGGAACTCCAACCGCAAGAAATGCCGTAATTACCATTATTTTAAACGAAACAGTTAAGTGGAATTACTCTTCAGATGCCGTGTCTTATGTTGTGGGTTTTTCTCCATACGTGCAACCAGCGACATTATATGGATTGTATTATGTGGATGGAACCGTGGTGGATCCTTCTAATTTTACCGAGACGACTGAATTATTAACTGGTAATACTTGGTTTAATTATAATTTCACACATTTATTCGAAAATGCAAGCGAAGGAGAATTTACATTAGTGTATCAGTATACTGTAGATATCCCCATCTCAGTGTGGAGAGTTAACACCCTCAATCTGCTTGTAGACGAAGAAGAAGAAGGATCAGTCGATCTATATCATAATCTCCAAGAGAATGAAACTATACTCACTATGGGATATGAATATAATATCACATTCGGTAAAAGCAATTGGAATTATAATGTTTCAGCGAGATATCAAATTACTCTTCCATCTCCATCTTTAATCCACGATTTGGAATTAATTTCTTACACCGATCAAGAAGTTGATCAACTCCCAATCGTCATAGAAAATAATACGGTTTCTTTGAATTTTTGGACCTATCTTGATCATCTGGATCGCTTGAGTATGAGATTTAAAGCCAATTTTACTGTTGAAATGTTGGATCTTGTTGACAACGAATTTCTTTGGTGTGAGGATCGGATGGTTGATTTTCCCCGTGAACGTGAACGGGATTATAAACTCTCTATTACCGATGGACCCGAAAATCTGTCAGTTTCCTTTTTTGCAATTAACGAAACCGGAATATATTATGACGATCTTCTGGAGGACGCCCAAATCGAAAGTGCAATAGGAAGGACCATTTCAATTGGGAACATGAATACCTCCACTGGAGATCCCTCAGGAACCATAATTTCCGGAAATGCAACGTTAGATTATGTGGATGGGATTTCCTTCTTGACTACACCAATTAACGAAATTAACCCATATGTGCTCTTTAGAGGGGAAGTTGACATTGTTACAATATCCTATCAAGCAGTTCGAGATCTTCAACTGACTATTGCAGATAATACTAAAACTCCTATTGTTGGCATTCACGCTAACATCTATTTTGCCAATCAATTATATGGCTCCAAGATGAGTGCTTTCCGCAATTTTCCCTTATCGACTCGGATTTCCGATGCAAATGGTCGAATTGAAGTCCTTGGTGTGCCCAGGGGGGATTATGTGATTGAAATTATCGATGCTCAGGGTCAACCACTTCAAAATTTGACCGCATCCTCTCTCTCCGATTTCAAAGGAAATTTGCTTGTGACTAACATATCTCATGTTCCGTTTGTTATTTTAACCTTTACTGGAATTTGCTCCGTGTTGGTTATCGGTGGAATTCTTATCTACAAAAAGAAGAAATAATTTCATCAACCATTACTTAAATTTTTTCCAATTTTTCTCCAACCTTTTTCACCTTGACGACCTTTTAGCGAACCGAAATCGTGAGTGCTAAGAAAATTGTTCACTATGGGATAATCGGAGTGAATTTGTCGTAAAGACTTTAAGCAATTTTACATTTTTCTTAGGTAGATTCGTTAAACTCGTTAGTTTGTTAGTTAAACTGATTAAGGTCTGAGAACAATAGGAAAAACTAAAATGAATATTGAAAAACGGATGGAAGAAATTTTAAAGATTCAGCAGAAGGCCATCGCATCACTTACTATCGATAAAAATTATGCCCACGCTATGGAAAAAATTTGTAAAGCACAACAAAACGGCCATACTGTGATTACTACGGGAATGGGAAAAGCGGGAATTATTGCGCAAAAAATGAGTGCCACCATGGCGAGTATTGGAATTCCTTCTTTCTTCTTAAATCCTGCTGAAGCCTTACATGGAGATTTAGGTAGGGTTCACCTGAATGATCTAGTAATCGTGCTTTCTCATTCAGGAGCCACTTTAGAAGTCTCCTCCATGCTCGCTTCCCTTCATGGTTTGAATCATCGGTCAAATGAAATCATTTTGATCTCAGGAACTGTATCCCCTTCATTTTCCGTGGATGTTTTAATCTCCTATGGGGTGATCACCGAATCTTGTCGTGTGTCCAAAGTACCCTCAACATCTACGACTCTGATGCTCATCATAGCAGATATTTTAGCAATTTCAGCTGCGGAAAATCTGGGGTTTGACAATGAGTGGTTTAAATTGCGCCATCCTGGGGGAAATATTGGAAACTTATATAAAAAATCTTAAAACTTATCACTCAGAGCTTGCATAACTTGAGTAGAATTTGGCATTCCGCTACGCGCACCAAGATGTTGTATTTTTAAGGATGCGGCAGTATTAGCAAATTTAACGGCATGTTCTAAATCCATATGATTAATTCTATAAGCATAGCCGAAGGCAGCACAAAAAGTATCTCCTGCACCAGTGGTATCCACGACCTTTACTTTTTCGGCAGGAACGGTAAACTGTTGATCACGGGTCACGGCCAAGGCTCCTTCATCTCCCAAAGTAATGACGATTGTCTCTATTCCCCATTGAAGAAATCGTTTAGCTGCTTCCAAGGGAGTATTTGTATTCGTCAATTGCATGGCGCCCATTTTATTTGGGAGTAGAATATCCACATACTCGAGAATTGGTTTGAGTTTCTCTATTCCCCAAACTGCAATCTGTTTTTCCAGATCAAAAGCGGTTGTTATATTATGTTCCCGGGCGTACTGAAATGCTTTCAAGGTTAGTTCGGGATAAATTCCTGTTGAATGGACTAATTTAACATCCTTCAACATTTCTTTGTTAAAATCTTGTAGTGTGGGAACGGTAGTATGCATGTAAGGGCTTTGAATTATCACTTTCTCACCTGTATCCTCTACCACAAATATAAAATTAACCGGAGTGACTTGATTTGGCTTGGTAAGTAAGTATTTGCAGTCGACATTCTCTGAAAGTAAATCAGATCGAAGAAATTGGCCTTGGTCATCTTTGCCAATAGCTCCAAAAAAGCCGACTTTCGCCCCCAAGCGGGCTGCTGCTACGCAATAATTGGCTGTCACCCCTCCACTAAAATTTTGTTGTGAAGTAGAATCAATTTTTTCATCCGGTTCTGGGAAATGGTCCACCATGGCGACCCAATCAACAACGATTTCCCCAATGCCTAAGATATCATAGCCCATATTATGAACTTGAATCCCAGACCAAAAAAAGTTTTTTGGCTGTATTTTTGTTTTGTGTTTTGTGGGATTGTTTTTGGCTTATTTATGTAAAACCTTTTTCACCTTGACGACCTTTTAGTGGACCGAAATCATGGGTGCTAAGAAAATTGTTCACTATGGAATATTCGGGGTTAATTTTGCGTAAAGACTTCGCATTTTTCATTTTTTTTATGTAGATTCATTTAATTCGTTAGTTTGTTAGTTAAACTGATTAAGGTAATTCTTTTTTCCTTCTGCACCCTTACTTATTTCATATGATTGTTTTTCACTATGATCTTCTTGATCAATTTCTCCATGTGCTCCCCAGAAATATCGCCAATGAGGTTTTCATTCAATATTTGGAGCCCATAAATGCACTTGAAATGAACAATTCCACGATCCATAAAGCTATTTTGCAGTTTTTAGGAAAACCGGACCCTGCTAATATCCATTTAACGATTCTTCACCAATGTGCACTAGTTATTAAAACCCAAGCTGATCGCCAGCAAATTATGGACCAGATAAAAGGAGCTATGCAAAGCTCTGGACAATTTACCTTGATTCAAGGACAAATCTCGGAAATCGTGCATTCATACTAAAACTCGGATCCTCAACAATTAACTTTGTCTTGGGGAAGATATTGTTCTTTGATGAAAATGAGTTTGGCGGGCTCAACTGTCCGATTCTCCAGCCCATGGGTCTCAATTTTTTCCAATCTGATTGCAGATCCTGCTTGAATATCAATATTTTGGTTTTCTAAAATGAAAGTGATGATTCCCTCGGTAACATAAAATGTTTCCGCCAGAATTTCATGGAAGTGGGCCGATTTCTTTTGTCCCGGTTTTAGCGTAATGGTTCCCCAATCGATATTTGGACCTCGAACCATATATTTCACTCCGTCTTTATCTTCTTGATCTTTTTCATGAACAATTTGCATAATTATTCCCCATTTGGAATCGAACTTAAAAAAAATTACCATGCTTTTTCCAGAAGATCGAGGAGATCCTCTTTTGTTGGTATTCGTGGATTGGTATTAACGGATCCACCTTTTGTGTTTTCCGCAATCCAGTCAAAATCTTCCTTTAATATGCCTAAATCTTGTAAACGTAATGGAATTTGAACTTGGGAAAACACTTCCTTTATCATCCCGGCTAAACGTCGACCATTTTCGGAATCATTGCATTCTGGCTCAAATTTTGTAAACAAATCCAGCTGTCCGATGACTCTGGCAATTTTAACATATTTTTGCGCACTTTTTTCTGTGTTGTATTCAATAACCCACGGGAGGAGCGCCCCACAGATCTTTCCATGGGGTATATCGTACTTATATCCAATTGGATGGGCTAATCCATGAACTAACCCCAACCCAACATTGGAGAATGCCACTCCCGCGAAAAAGGAACCCAACATCATCTCAGAACGGGCAGCATAATCCTGCCCGTGTTCCACAACATATCGTAAATTCGGGGCGATTAACATAATGGCCTGCATCGCATAGATATCAGCGATGGGATGGGATTTTCGGGAAGTGTATGCTTCGATAGCCTGCACAAGCGCATCTACCCCGCTGTGGGCGGTCACATCTGGGGGACAACTTAGGGTTAATTCGGGATCTAATAGAATATATTTCGCAATGATCTGATTTCCCCGAATACTTTTTTTAAAATTCTGGGTTTTATCAATCAGTACGGCGTTATTTGTAATCTCTGATCCGGTTCCCGCAGTCGTTGGAATTGCAATAAAGGGTAGTCCGGGGACTTCAAAAGGTTTGCCTTCGTGATATTCTTCGGCTAATCCTCCATTTCGGGCAATTCCTGCAATTGCTTTTGCCACGTCTAACACGGATCCTCCTCCGATTCCAACAATATAGTGTGGTTTTTCATCTAACGCGAGCTGCACACCCTCATCGACCATGTCCACGTTTGCTTCGCCTTTTCCAATGGAGTATACCATGGTTTCGATAGCATTATTTTTGCAAGCTTCCAGAATTCCATCCAGGGCACCACTGGTTTTGATTGAACTTTCCCCAATCACGATCATTGCTTTGGGTTGGGCTATATCGGCTTTATGGATATAGGGAAGCATAGGATCCAGTAATTCAAAAATTGCATGTGGGAGATCCCGAGAGACTCCTTTTCCAAATCGAATTTTTGGAGCTGGAAATGAGAAATGAACATCTTGCCATTCCGTATGCACGATAAGAGGTTTCCCAATGAAATCTTCTTCCATTTCTATCTGCTTTTTCTCATCTTCCGATAATTTTTCTTGAGTTTCAGTCGGTTTTGGAGCTTCTTTTTCCTGTATTTGCTCTAAACCACTTTCCTCTTCTGGGAGGTCTGGGGTTTCTGAATTCATCGATCAATATTACGCTATGATAGGTTAAAAAAATATCTCTAGGATATCCAAAATTTTCGAGAAAAAAATTTACCAATAGTAGAAGAAATGTTTTTGAATCAGTTTTTTGGCCGGGCGGAAAGCCATTTGATCGGTAACCTCCAAACGAAGGGCATCCTCAAAGAAATCCATAAACTCTTGGAGAAACACCTGCATTTTTTCCCGAATTTTCGATAGTTCCTCCAAGGAAAACACCACCATGAGAACATTATTATAATCCTCAATCAGAATACTTAATCCTTCCCGCTTAATCACCTTCAGTGGGCGCTTGGATTTGCTGATTTCATCCAAAATGGATGATACCGTAGTCAAGGTGCCACTTAGTAGTTCTTCGGTCATGTCATAAAGGGGGGGCGGTCGTTCTGTGGGTGAATCAGACGGTGGATCAGACGATGGATCAGACGATGGAGAAGATGAAGCAAGTGGTGGATATGGAGAAGATTGGGTGTTTTATATTATCTGGGAGTAAATCGGAATACCAGACTTATACATTAGGTATACCCGCTGAATTTTATCCTTCCACTCCAATTCTTTCTTATTGGGGAGTGTTTCATCGGTTTGACTTATGACGATGGTGGCTATCAGAAATAGGAAAAGTAGAACAACCGTAAGATAAATAGGATCCTCCAAATATGATTCTTCCAAACCTAATCCTAACATAACTCCCCCAAACATACCGGTGGCCATCAGAATATAGTAAATTGTGAAATAATCGCGAAGATGATGTTTGTCCGTAAACTCGATAAAAATCAAAGAATTACTCGTGAGAAATAGGGTGGTCCCCGTTCCCAGAATCACGGGAAAGAGAAATGCCAGTATTGGATCCGAGATGGGAAGAAACAAGACAAAGAACCCCATTAAAAGCAGCCCAATTCCGAACAGCATAACCTTTTTCCGTCCAATACGATCCAATAGAACGCCATTAGGTATGGAAGTAACGGCGATGATGACAAAAACCGTAATTATGAATTGGTTGAGGCTCCATTGAAATGCTTGATGGAGAATGAGGTTGATGGCGGCATAGAAGGGGAGTGTGAGGAAAAACCCCCAGAAGAACGCAATGATTAATCGGTTGCTGGTTTGGGGGTGGGCACGGAACAGTTTCCATTTAAATGGGTGTTGCTTCGGGATATTCGCATCGTGGCGACCCCACCACGCCATCCAAAGGGTTCCCCCTATAAACAAACCCATTCCAAGCGTGATAGGCCAGTTTGATGGAATCAAATCGATCAAAATAAGGACGAGGATTAGGATATTCATCCCTGCATATCCTAGACCATTCACCCTTCCGTTATACTTGGGATCAGGATAAGCCGGAGATAATTGGGTGAACATTACCCCAACAAAACCTCCTCCTGCCATTCCCAATAAAAATAGGCCGACAATAATGATCCACGGCTCTGAAATCCACCTGAGCACCATATGAATTCCCCCAAAAGATCCATAGCACAGGAAAAATATGATATAGTGGGATACCCGTTGATTTATCCACAATATTACCATCCCACCGATAATGCACCCTAGATAGGATATTGCCACCCACCATAAATTCATAGAATTATCAATCAAAATAAGAAATTCCCAAAGAAAATGGGATATCCAGAGCATAGTGGCGGAAATCAGGCACGCTAAAATGGAAAACCATTGGAACTTGGTAAAAACATCCTTGGGCGGGAATATGCTTATTTTCATGGTCGATCCTCGGGAATTTCTACCCTACATAATCGATTATAAACAACCTTTTTTATATTTTCGGCATAGGGGTGGGCTCGGAAATGGGCTCAGAAGTTGGAAGGGTTATTTCGATCCCACCAGCGCAAAACCCGCAAGGCCCGGAGAGTATTCATCCGTCCCGGTTCACTCACGGTTTCCGGGTCAAAGAAGGTTCGCCCCGCCCAATTGGTTCCCTGATTCCACCAACCGTTCTTTTTTCGCTTCTTCAACAATCAATCGATGGCATTCTGCATGCGGGGATCGGTGGGGCAGTCACGGGCTTGAAAATAATCCAGAATTCGCAAAAAGTCATAGCACCATCGGGGAGGGAAATTGATGCGCGCCATTTTTTTATCGACGATTTGCCCCGTGCGGTGGGATTTGTAGAGACGATGGAGTAAGAGGAATTCGTGCGTTTTGTCCACCATAGTGTAGATTTCGCCCCCTGTTTTCGGATTCCATTGTTCATATTCCCACAGACCCTCGAGCACAGATATTGTGGTATGGAAGGAACTATGGGTGGCCCCATTTGGTTTTTCGCAGTTCCAACCTCCATCTTCCATCTGTTCGTGGCGAATAAACTCAAAAATTTTGTGGATGCGGGGATCCCCGATACGAAAATAGCACAGGATTTTGAATACCATGCCCGTGACGCACATTTCGCTGTAGGAGAGGGATTTGAATAAATTGATCCCCCCGTCGGAATAAAAACCTTTTTCGAGCAGAATTTTACTTGCTTTCCGGGCCTGGGGATTGTCTCGGGGTAAACCCCATCGAATTAGGAGTAATAGGGTATAGGTTGTTGAGGTCCATTTCGGAGAATAGAGCCCGTTTGCCCACGTACCAGCTGGATCTTGACATATGAGCAAGCGCTTACCCCAACCCTCGGTGCCGACCTTCTGTCGTTCTTGCCGATACTTATCTTCCGGTAGGTCGAGGAGATCCTTTTGAACCTGCCATCGGATAGCGGGATCGCCCCCCAATAGCCATTTGATTGTGCCGCCTTTAATCTCCATCCTAGTATGGATTCTCCTTTGTTCTATTTAATTCTATGTGAAATATCACTGTGTTTTTGTTTGCCATTGAAAAGGTTCAAACAATCACAACTTATTGCCTTGTTTTATATCTAGTTGATAGAGTATTTGATCTGCCTGTGCAAAGGGTAGATCTTCATCACACACCTCCCACAACTTATCCAAATAGGCAAAATAAGTTTCACTCTTTTGGCCTGACAGAGTGGTGGAATACAATGACCGATAGGCCCGTCTATCGATGATTTGAAATGTGGAAGGGTTAAGGAAACGAAAGATAGTGGATGTCATCGCCAAGCCGAAACCTTTACATGCCAGTAATTTCTCGAAAATCTCTAGTCCTTCCCTGTGGTGCTTGGGTTTAATGCTTTTCAGTGTTTTCAGTTCTTGAATCAATGTATCCTCAATTAGAGGTGACCGACCCAGTTTCCAAAGTATCATTTCATATAACCATTGGCGATTAAACTCTTCGGTCTTCATGTTTTCGAGTAGTTTAGTCGCTTCTGGCTGATAATTGTAATCCTTTAGCAAGGATTTGGGATTTTTTCCCCAAAAATCTTTATATTTTTGAATAAATGGATTCATAATACTTCATACTCATCTGCTTTTATAATATCTAGGTTACAACTCTATTGATATTTCATGGGAGAAAAATGTAAAAAAACCCCCACTGCTCGCATATGGGGTGATTTTCAAACAATTTAAAAAGTGCAGAAAAAAACTCGTGTTTCTAGTTCATTGCATACTTCTTGGTCCAATCCTTTGCCTTATTCTCATATTTCGAATAATTGTGCAAAGCTTGTTCGCCCGCTTCAAAGTTCAGCGGATCGCCCGGGTTAAAGAAGGGCGGCTCACAATGGATTTGACCTTTCAGCGCCTCAATGATGTTCGTCAACGTCTTACTGGGCGTCCAACCACTTGCTCCCGTCTTGATATCGACTTTTCCAACCAGCTCAGGGTTAATCAAATCCAGACAGATATTGATCTTACCCGGCGGTATTGAAGAATCTATGTTCGGATGCCATAAAAGGGTGTGACAATAAACATATGGCGGCTCGAACGGGTAGTTGTCGCCCATTTTAACCTCAAACATGAACGAACCATTTTCGTAGGGCGTGTTTGGGATTCCTTTGATGGTTAAGCGGAGATGGTCGTATGACATTCCCCACGGCTCCAGTTTGACGGTTTCTTCAGTCTTAAAGGCTTCCACACTTTCTGTATAGTCGACTTCTTCTCGAATCGTAAACACCTTCTCACAATTCCCCACAGTGTCGCATGGGGATTAAAAATAATCCGGCCGAATTTGCATCGATTTTCACCGATATTCATCCCGATATAATATCTTAATCTTTGACTTAATTAAATACTTACCTTCCCAATTTTTCGGCAAACGAAAGATATATATAGTAGAATATGTTTGGAGGCAAAAATGAACCAATTTTACCCTTTACAAAATAGTGCGGTCATTTGTTTCAATGATCACTTAAGTAAATTCTCGATTTTTGGGAATGGGGAAGATATTCTTCTTAACTAAAACAAAAACAAAGCAAAAAATGAAAGTTAAAAAACTAAAAATGAGTATACTATTTTTCTTCCTTTAAGCCCAAATACAGCAAAATGGCAGCAGGGATGATGCATATTCCAACAATGAGATTGATTTGGCGCCCAAGGGGAGAGTTAATGTAGTTGAACACAAAGCTTCCGACGATAACCATATCCATCAGAATCATGCCGATTAATGTTTGTATATATTTTCTCCCGTAAATGCTTCCCTTTCCAATGCTTTGATATTGTTTCACCACGGTTATCATCAAAAATGCCACAATTAATTGGGATAGTATTAATCCATACAGGAAAAACGCCGTAGACCAGACCGGGACTCCTAAATCAAGGGGGTTTAATTCCCGTGCATTATATCCATCGATTCCTGGCACTCCACCATATTCAAATTCAACCGCATTTGGAATGAAGAAGAGGACCGATAATAACGCGGCATAGATGATGAAAATAATGATCTGCTTCTGTAAGGAAAAGCCTTTTTGGGAATCGGTGATAATTTTTGAAAAGAAGTAGATATTTATCAAGCCCAAACACGACAGCACAATGGTAATTTTATTCCCTATTAGGTTAAATTCATAGGTATCGATCGCCCGATAAAGGATGTTTGTTAAGATTCCCAAGGCGGGTATTAGAAATACCATCGACAGAGTGATCGAGACACGATTACGTTTCCTGATGAGTGCTTTTATGGCCAAAAATACGAATAATATGAAAATAAGGCCATAAATCAAGAAAACTTGCAAAATAACTGTAGACACCATGTTATTAAGCTGTATGATCCTCCGCGATAATAAATTTTTGTATGCTATCGAGATTTTCAGAGACATTACGGGACAATGGATTATGGACTATGGATTAAGGATTATGGACTATGAACTTTGGATTATGGTTTATGGACTAGGGACAATGGATAACAGTTAAATATTTCAGAATGAATTAGGGGTGTAGGATGGAATTTAGATCCTTTGGGAAGATTCCAAAGGAAGAAGAGTAAGGTAGGGAATGGCGGGAACGGCGGGAATGGTGTAAATCGTGGAAGACGGAAAAAAAAAACTAACCAAAATCACCGAAATCACTGAGAAAACTAAACCGAAGGAGAGAATTAGAGCGTTCGATATACTTCGGGGGACTTCCATTCTCCTAATGCTCATTGCCCATATCGGGAATTATTGGTTAATTCACGATTCCAAGTGGTTGGTGGGATTCTTTTTTCTAATTTTCAATGTTCAAGGGACCAACGGATTTACATTCGTGGCGGGAGTAGGGTTTGGTTATTCGTGGTGGCGCTCACTCTCCCAAAGTTCCGAATCAAACGAGATTTCTCAAAAACCCCAATATGGAAAAAATCCCCAAATTAAACGCTCGGCAATTCACACACTCTTTATTTTTGGAATCTCAATTTGTTTCAATGTAATTGCAGCCACCGTGCGCCAGAGCAACATGTGGTTTGAATATATCTGGTATTGGAATATTCTGCAAACGATTGCGATATGTAGGGCGCTCGGGATGCTCTTACTTCGGGTAAAAATCAAATTTCGATTAGTTATCCTCGCAATTATGATACCCCTTGTGCATTTTTTAACCCATTGGATTGTTCCGGACCTGATTATTGACCCCACGGTTATAGGTTCGGGCCTGAGGGCATTTCTGTATTATTTCTTGTACAATCCTCTCCATGCCGATGGATTGCTATTCTTTCTTCCGTTTTTTATAATGGGATCGGTGGCAGGGGAGTTGATTTGGAAAAATAAAGGCGAATTTCCCTCCAATACCAAAATATCTTCCAAGGGAATCAGATTAATGCGCATTGGAACCATGATGGGTTTTCTATTGATGATTGCGGGAATAGTTCTGGGGTGGAAACCTGTGGCCTATGATTATGGGTGGAAATTACTTCAGCAAATAAATACGCATCCAAATATTCAATGGACTGGTCTTCCGCTCTTTCTGGTGGCTAATTCTGGGCCTTGGGCTCTTTATTGCCTTGGATTCGAGTTATTGTTTATAATATTCATATTTAGATGTGTGGATATAAAAAGATCACCAAGACTCAAACCCGCAACCCGATCATTCATTTTAGAACTTTTTGGGCGGTTTAGTTTAACAATTTACCTCGGACATTACCTGTTTCTCTTTCTTCCTTGGTTCCGGGGACGATTAACCGAAACTACGGTTTGGTTTCCCTTCGTTCTCTTTATGGGAATTATATCTTTAATTGCTTGGCTGTTGAACAAACCGAAATACCGAAGTTTTGCACTCGAATTTCAAATGCAGAGGGTGATTCGGCACTATAGCTAAGTTTATAATAAAAATAAAAAAAATGGTAATCAAATATTCAAAGATGAAGACGATAAAGGCGATGAGGACGATGACGAAGATTAGTATCCATAATTGGATCCCTGGAGAGAATTCAGAGCAACATCTCTCCGTCTGTTTGCTTCTTTTTTCATCTTGGGGCCTTTGATGAAATAATTATAACCCATACAAAACATCACCAGGATTAGCATACCTAAGAAGCCTGTGAGAGCTATTGTCATCATGTCACCACCCAAAAGATTATCGAATAAAGAACCAATGTCAGAAATATCGATGTCAGGAAAGAGCGACTGAAACATCATTCTGTATATGAATATCACAAACCCACTGATGATTCCAATGTTTATAAAACAACAAATGGGATTATATTGCTGACTAATTTTCTTTGCATAACATTCGGGGCAGAGATCATGCCGCGTGGTGTATGTATGGGATGAACGATGGTCAGATGAATGACTGGATGAAGAATGGGTCTGTCGTAGCACGTTTTTGCATTCAATACACACCATTGCCCCACACCGCTCACATTTAGCACTTGCATCCCGGCCAGAGTGATATTTACAAGTTAGATTATTCATGGTATCGACTATATTGTCGCAAAAGTTCTTAAATGTAACTATCTCGAAAACGGGTTGGGATAAAACAAGGGTTGGTAAGTAAAAATAATGAAAGATGGAAAGAATTAATCATTCCCTATTTAGCGGATTTGTGCTTTTCGAGCTGTTCTATTTCCTTGAGAATTTTTTGCTCTTCATCGGTGGTCAAGTTACCTTCCATAACTCTGCGCTCCAACATAGCAATCCGTTTATCCCGTCGGGCAGGATCTTGATTTGAATAATTCTGGGGGCGATCTCTTTGATTTCGGGAGGGCCTACCTTGAGATGGTCTTTTCCTCGATTTTTGAGTTTTATCACTAAAAAGAGCACGGGCTTCTTCCAATGACAATTTTTTTCGTTTTTGTTGGGGCATTTTTAATTCCAAGCATTCCGTAGCAATTAATGTAATAAATTGGCAAACAATAAAAAAATTTATCATACGATTTCCTTTTATCCATATTGGGAAGGATGCGAATTATGGATGCAAATTCAATGCCAAATGTGGATGGGGATTTTTCCTATCGTGTGATATTGTGCAAGTACAATGAGATTGCATTGAAGTCCGAACCCTATCAGAAGAAATTATTTACGATTTTAATCGATTCGGTGAAACGCATTTGTATTCGTGAAAATCTACACTTACAATCTGTTCTTAACCTTCCGGGACGGTTGCTCTTCTTTTTTCCTCCCGAAAATATACCACGTGCCTGTAATGTCTTTCAATATGTTATTGGCATCCAATCCTTTGCCCCCGCAGTATCCTCTCCGCGAAAAATCGAAAAATTGGCACAAAAGGTGATCCAATATGCATCCACCCTCCAACAAACCCAGAATATCCACACCCTCGCACTAAAATTGCGGTCTCCATTGATGACAAGCGAGAAGATTCAAGACTTTCAAAAAGAATTAACCCACAGAATCGAAGAGATCCTCTATCAGCAAGGGAATAGATTAATTATTGCTTCGAAGGAGGCTGACATAGTATTGGAAATAGAAATTCGCGAGAAGGGGAGTTATCTGTATCATAGGGAATTTCCTACCCATTTTGCGGGATTCCCAATTGAATCCAATAAGGTATTCTTCCTTCCGTGGACCAATTCCCCCTACGAATTTCTGACCGCCATGATGGTGATTCGACGCGGAGCAATTGTCATTCCTATTAAATTTAACACCCCTTTGGGTTTGGTTGGGTGGGAAAGGGGAGGTGGGTTTGAGTCCGAAGAGGGGAAAAATAATCCAAAAACAAAAAACCAAAGTTCCTCCATGATCTATTCTCCCGAATATGATAAAATAGCACTTTTAGCTAAGTATTATGGTGACCCCTTACCCGTTATATCCCTCTCTGTTGAATCCTTTGATAGTATATTTGAACAGACCAATCTTCAGGGGAGAGAATTGATGGAATTGTATAGGGCGATTTTCCTTTATCTAATGAATAAGGTTGGAGTGGATAGTCTTATACGCACCCGATTGAGGATGGGAAATCGGAAATTGCATATTAAGGGGATTCTTTTTGCCCCTGTGGATCTCGGAACCCAGAATTCCCCTGAACCTCAAACCACATCTAACACACCTTCAATGTTTCTTCCTTCCTTCTTCCCATTGGCAGGATTGAATACCTCCAATATCCAGAATATTTTACATGATTACGAGACAGATCCCTCTAATTTTTCTTTTCAACGTAGTTGGTTATCCTCAATATCTGAACATCCTGGATTATATATTGACCCAGAAATGAATAAATCAATTACCGGAGAAAATCTTTCTTTACGATCTAATGTTACATCGGCTATTCAACATTTTACTGGAATATTATCGACTCTCACTACTGAAGAAATTTTTTCCCATCTCCATCTCGAGTGGATCCAAGGAAAAATTATTGAACCCTAATATCCGATAATTGACTAATTCCAGCTCATTTTGACTCTTTGCCATAACGACAGAAATGAAGGGGGTAATGATTCGAAAGTTTATTGATATCTTTCCCATCAGTTTT
>JABCSI010000187.1 GCA_018238965.1 Promethearchaeota archaeon | reverse complement strand
AAGCGAACAAAAATATCAGAGACTTCTAAACGTGCTTAAAAACGAGTTTGAAGGAGTGGATCACATTATTCATGCAGGGGATGTGATTATGGAAAGATTTATTGCTGATCTCCAGCAGATTGCCCCAACCAGCGTGGTTCGCGGAAATATGGACCGAAAAAAAAACTGGCCCAAGGTAATCCATCTCGAATTTCAGGGAATTAAGATTGTCATTGCCCATGAACCTGAAGCCTACGCATATTTAACAGAAACACCTCGTATCTTCATTCATGGACACACTCATTATCCACGGATACATGAAAATGCTGATGGGTGTCTTGTATTAAACCCCGGATCCCTAACCCAGCCCAGGAATTCTCCTTATCTTTTACGCGGATTCTCCGATGATTCTTCCCCTCGCCCATCTGTTGCGTTTCTCATCATTGAACAGGATAATATCTCGGCATTTATTAAAAAACTTTAATTTATCAATAAAATCTTGATTTTCGTATAATTCAGTAAAAAAAATTCTCACAATATATAATTAGTTTGCACGTTTTTCTTGAAATTTCCCAAACACCGCTCCGGCCATTGTCTGAAAGACATTTAAAACATTTGATTTTTCATCATCCAGTGCCATTTTCGCCGATGCAAGCAGGATCTCCGCTTTGACTTGCTTTTCCATCTTCTTAATGTCTTGCTCCGTCACCGCCCACTCCAGATCCGTTTTATTCGCCACTATTAAAATATCCGCTGTTGGGCACGTTTGACGGGCATATTTCACCCACTCGGGCAATCCGTCAAAAGATGCCCGCTCATTAATGTCAAACACGATTATCATCCCTGAAGAGCCTTCACAGTAAATCGTCGCAATGCTTTTGAAGTGGGACTGTCCGGCCATATCCCAAAACACGATCGTTAATTCATCCAAAGCAGACAATTGGGGCAATTCTCCAGACATATAGGTGCGCTCGACGAAATCTGCTCCTAATGTGGTCAAATATTCTTCGGTAAAAGTATCTTTAATGTATCTGAGAATCAATGACGTTTTTCCCGTGCTTTCATCGCCAATAAGCGAAACCTTGCCTTTATACTCCATTTTTCTCTCTCTCTCTTTCTCTCTCTCTCTTTTCGTACACCACATTTAACTAAATTTAATTAGTGTCTCCATTACGTTTTGTAAAGGCGACTTTCTGACACAAATGCGAAAAAACCCACAGGCTTAAATGTTTCAGCCCGCTAATTTGATTCCGGGAAGCATTTTCCATAAACACACCATAATCATATTTCGGTTTGGGTGTGATGCTTGAAAGATAGGTTTGAATATAGGATTTATCCGTAATAACTAACCCGAAGGGTAAGATCGCCCCTGCATTCCAATTATAAATTTCCACTTCCTCGTGATAAAGGAGATTAATGAGGGGAGTGAAGGCTTTTTGATCCTTGATAATTTTCATGGCAACCCGAATTTTAATATCGGATTGACGCAGCTTATCCAAAATCCACTGTGTTAATTGTTCAAATTCTCTAAGGGATGCTGGAGAATAATCAATCGTTAGGATAATGTTGCAAAATTCCGTGGCTTCTTCCAAAAATCGCTTGAACTGCTTCTTTATTTTTTTTTCCCCTTGGATTGTCCATACCAAATTCTTCTCCACGGGCTGCATTTCTTGGATTTCGACCAATTCCGTCTCAAGTTTTTCAGCCAGGGTGATTTTAGTCTTGAATTTCTTCACAATTTTGCCAAACACAATTTCGGGAGGCACAGCTTTATAGCGTGGAGCACGGGGTACGGGTTCTTCTTCAACGATGCCACGTTTTACCAGACGCTTAAGGGAATCATAAACACGGGCACGATCGACATGACTTTTCTCGGATATCTTCGCGGGACTGCTTAAACCAATAAGCAATAAGGTAGTGTAAATTCTGGAATCGTTAACAGTGAAGCTTCCCAATTTCTGTAAATTCTTGTTAATTTCTTCAAATCTCTCTGGAGTATCCTCGGAATCATCTAGCTTTGCATCATGATTGGGGTCAAATTTATCGGATTCATCAGAAATTGAAGTTCACCTCAAAGATAATCTATTATAATGTCTAAAATTGTTATAGCAACTAGTATTAATTAAGTTCCTTCCTCTTAAATACCTTCGACATTTTTTGGGTGATAAATACTGGAGTCTAAATCCTTTATGGACCCTTCCAGATATTACATAATTATCAGATCAGATCTTAGATTTGGAGTAGAAAAAAAATGGATCAATGGTATCATATTTTCCAATTCTTTTGGTGGGACACACCCGTCGGCATCATTGCGAGTTGTATCATCATAGCCCTCGCGGTATATCTTGCCTTTTACATTACAATTGAATTAATCGAACTCGCATATTGGATCACAGTGCAGAGCATTAAGCTTACATTTATTGGATTGACAATCGTGGCGTATTCCCACTTGTTTGTATTTTTAATCCTGCCCCTTGATGCAATTTCTCCCCAAAAACGCGTAGCAGATACTTTCAAAATATTTGCCAACAATGTAGAGCACATTCTCTATAACTTTTATCCAAAATTAGAGAAGGAAATTAAAAAACATAAGGCAAAACATCCCAAAAAACATCGACATAATTCATTATTGCCCTATGAGGCCCCTGCTTTATCCCCCAAAGCACGAAAAATTGCACAGCAATCTGCCAGAAATGAAGAATTGACAGGAGAGACACAAATTTTGTCCCACCCCCGAAAATCTGCTGGATCAAAAGTACAATATCATTGCTCAAAATGTGGAAAACCCTTTACAACGATGATGAACTCACTGTTAAGAACGAAAAAGGAAGCATTTTGTGAATCATGTGGCCTGAAATATGAGGAACAAAATCATATTCCGGTTCCCTTAGGCAATTAAGAATTTTGGAAGGGTTTTTTCTAATATTTTTTCATTCAAGTTTTTCATTCGAGTTTTTCCTCCTAATACAACACAATCAAATGCTTTTTAAAATCCACCATATTTACAAATAATATGAAGAAAATTGATTGGTTTTTGCTTATCTTCTTAATCATTTTGATCATTTTAACGCCGATAATCCTAATGAACCCCGATTTTGCCACCTATTTTGATATTAATACATGGTTTGAATCTGACAGTTACGAAAATTTAAATTACTGGGCTATTATTGGATTTTTAATAGTTGTTAGCATTTTAGGAGCCCTAGTCCCTATTCCAATTCCTTATATTATTCCAGCTGCTGTGATTGCTTCAGCCTATTATCAATCCGAAGTGGTGACCAACCCTATTTTGAAAATCGTGGGTATCGTATTTTTGGCCGCGTTTGGAAATGCCATTGGAGATTTTTTGGATTATGTAATTGGGAGTGGTGCAGGTCATGTCATGTCCAAGGACCAACCGGATGTTACCGACAATTGGTCTCAGCGAATACTTAAATATCCTAAAACAATCCCCAGTATTATCATAGCGTTTGGGCTAACGCCGCTACCCGATTCTCTGCTATTGGTGCCATTGGGTTTAGCAAAATATCCAATAAAGAGAACCCTCCTTTACATGTATATAGGAAAATTAGGGATGTTCGCCATAGTGGTCGTTGCCGGAATTTTTGGGATAACTTGGATTACAGATTTGCTCGGAGAAGGGAGCGGAAATACCGGATCGATTGTTGGCATCGCGTTGTTATTCCTCATGTGGCTAATTGTATTTCTCATGGCCAAATGGGATACCATCTTCAAGAAAAAGGAAAAATAAAGAAAGCCAAAGCTACGGCAGGTTATACCGCAGAAATAAACACAGCAACCACTGTATTTTTCAGTTTTTTCTCTTTCTATAGGTTTTCTTCTAAAGTCATTATAGATTTTTGTCATTATAGATTTTAGGTCGATTGGCGCGTTTTGATTAAAAACAATATCCAACAACTTGATATTTTATAAACTGAAATTACAATTTATGTCGAAAATTTCGCTGCTTGCAGACCTCGATTTCTCATCAGACCATAATATGAAAAACCTCATATCTACCCCCAATTTTAATGTAGCAAGAATATGTATCCCAAAAGGTGTAGATGTCCCATCTCATCCAGAACCTAATGGCACATTCTTCATCGTACTAGAGGGATCTGGTATATTTTCCCGAGGAGAAGAAACTTTTGAGTTACACAAAAATGATTCTTTATTCATCGAGGCGAACCAAAATCGAGGAATTAAATGTCTTGAAAATCTCGTGATTTTGGGAATCAGGGACTTAGATCCCGAAGTTTCTGAAGAATAAAATTATTAAAAAATTCATTAGTATTTCGGTTGTATTGAGGATTTTGTGTCTATGTGACCGAAGATTTTTTCTTTTTCTGCATTATTCCTTCATTGATTTATTAATTCAGCCCTGTATTAAACTTCTTAACTAAAATCGGCTTGCGGGATAAAATTCTTCCAGGAATAGTTCAAACACATGGAGGGCTTCCGGCAAATTCTTCCGACCGAACCCAATACGAAAATTATGATTATCGTATTCATAGAGTGTGCTGGGGAGAAGCAAAACTCCGCATTTTTCGACCACCTCAATGCAGAAATCGTCTACTTTCAGATCAGAATGAAGAGTAACAAATCCAATTGAACCCGCTGTGGGCTTGTTCCAGGTAAAAAGATAATCAAATTTATCAAAGAATTTATCTAAAATCTCTAAATTTGTTGTAATGATTTGCATATTGCGGTTAATCAAGTGATCTTGATTTTGGAGGGCAATCGTTGCCAAGAATTCACTGGGGGCGCTATTGCAAATGGTAGTATAATCTTTAAATGCTTTCATCTTACTTAATATTTCATTATCTTGGGTAGTTATCCATCCAATTCGTAATCCTGCCAATCCATAAGCCTTGGACATCACCCCGAGTGAAAATGCTCGTTTAGAAAGGTCACACGCGGCGGGAAGACGGTTTTGGGGATTGTACTCCAGACCACGATAAACTTCATCCGAAAATAGATACGTATTATAATGGTCCACCAATTCAACGATTTTATTCAATTGGTTTAATGAGATTAAGGCCCCCGTAGGATTGTGGGGTTGATTTATGATTATAAGTTTTGTAGAAGGGCGGATCATGGATTCCAGATTATCGATTTCAAAAACCCACTTAGAGGATTTTTCCGATACCATCCATTTTGTTATCTCACATCCGATAGTTCTTGCAATTTCAAAAAGAGATTGATAAGCGGGATATTGTACAATGATGTGATCGCCTGGATTCAAGAGACAATTCATCAAAATAAAGATCCCTTCTTCGGCGCCCGCAAAACATAAAATGTTGTCGATACCTTGATTTTGATATAAACGGGCAATCTCAGTACGTAAAAGAGGATTACCTTCGCTTTCTGTATACCCTAAAGGAAGTGCGTTAAAGAGAGCATGATTCTTGGGGTCGAGATCCAACAATTCTTGAATGCTCATCGTTTCACAATCACTGCTGCTTAACAAGTAAGGTGCCTGAAATTCATATTTGGCAAAATATCGCTCTAAAAGAAAATCACGTATATTACTCAAATCACGCATACTCATAATCAGTAAATTAAAACAAGCGTCCCAAAAATATATTGCTCTAGTTTAGCAGAAATACCACTTTTGCACAATAAAACCATTTAATTAAATTAGTAATTTGGAGGCGCCCATGATGTTTAAAATTGGTTCTTCAGTACTCACTGCATATGAATTCATGTGCCTCTGCAGATTCAAATCCTGATGTCTCGCCCACTCCAATTGGAATCGTGATTTCTAAATCAGATGGAAGTTCCCCAAATATTCTACACTTTTCATTTATGATCACGTCGACAAGAACGGGATTGGGCCCCAACGTACAACATGGGCAATATTGTGTAGTGGATTCGATTCAAGGTCAGATTGTCGGAATTATTAACCAAATCCATATCTTCAATAATTACTTTCATGATTTCCAGACGGTCAAAAACTTCAACCTAGCTAAGTTAAATCTTCGGCATTATTTTCCCAGCGATGATTGGGAAATTCAAATAGCGGAAGTTCAAGTGTTGGGATCTGTCCAAACCAAGCATCCATTTTTTGAAGTACCCGATTCCAAGCTCTTCGGTAAAATAGAGAAAGTGGGATTTCCCGCAAAACCGGGCAATGAAGTATATCTTTTAGAAAACGAAAAATTACGGTATTTCTTAGGGTTGGATAGCCTGGGGCTCAACATTGGTCACCTATCAAATCATAATATTCCGGTTTCTCTGAACATCAACCGTTTGTTTAATAAACATGTGGCAATTCTTGCACAAAGTGGAGCAGGAAAATCTTATTTGATATCCGTCATCTTAGAAGAACTCCTTAATAGACCGACAAACGTTGGAACACCGGCAATGATATTATTTGATTTACATGGTGAATATCGCTTCATGAAGGATAAAATTCAACACAATCCTGAGTCCAAACCTCAAAATAGCGAAGAAAATACTCAAGATCATAATCCCATAAAAGCAGAGAACATCCAATCCAAGATTCAAATAATTAATGCATCCTTTATGCAAATTGGCGTTCAGGATCTTGCCCCCTATGAATTTCAGAAATTTCAACCCAAAATCAGCCACCCCCAATTGCGCGAATTACGTAAGGCATATTTCTCTCTTAAGAAATCAGACCCAAACTTCACCATTTCCACCATCATTCAACATCTAATTGAGGATGAATCAATCAGCACTAAAGTAAGGGATACGTTGATTGGCTGGTTGGAGGATCTCCAACGGCTAAATATTTTTGCACCTGTAACTACCCCCACAATTGAAAGCATGGCAAATCCCGGAAAATTGACCATTATTGATTTATCCACCATAATTTCATCCCGAAAGAAGCAAATTTTGGTGCATTTTTTCACTTCGCAGCTTTTCTACAAGCGCCGTATGAATAAAATCAGCCCGTTTATCATCTTTTTGGAGGAAGCCCATAATTTTTTGCCGGAATCAGCAGGAAAAGAAGTAATTGCCAAACGCATTTTTGAAACCATAGCCAGAGAGGGTAGAAAATTTTTTGGTCAATTGGTTCTAATCTCACAGCGACCAGTAAGACTTAGTACAACGGCCTTATCTCAATGTAACTCCCATATAATTATGAGAATCACAAATCCCTACGATCTCAATCACATAAAAGCCTCATCCGAATCCCTGACCGGAGAATCGGTAAAAATTATTAGTAGTCTTCCGACGGGAAATGCCTTGATTTTGGGAGCCGCTTTAAATTATCCCGTATTTGTAAAAGTTCGAAAACGGGCCCTTTATCAACATCGGGAAGAATATACCTTAGAATCGGTCTCAAAAGCTTTTTGGAAAGAAAACAAACCAATTCTAACCGATACCTCTGAAAATCCGAATGAAAGTGAAAATAATTCGATAATGCTTAATGAGATTGATCTCTTAATCGATGAGAGAATAACCGAAGGGGAAATCGAGTATAAATAAAAACTTAGGCCCGTAAACATTTAGTGGGTAAATTTTTTAATTTCAGCGGCAATTTCGTGACTGTAATTGCCCCGGGGATTGATTTCGACCTTTGAGACTTCTTTTTTAATTGGGATTACAAAAATGTAAGATCTCACTTCCAACTTGAATAGAAATCCGTCGAGATCGTTTTTACTGAAATCTTGATATTTGTTTCCCAGCTGTCGAAGTAAATCCGAAGTCAGCATTTCACCACGGTTTTTTACCAAAAGACTAATTATTTCATTTTCAACAGGGATTGAATTCCATTTCTTGAGCTTTGCCATAATTTTTCGCCTAATAATTTGAGAAGAATTCCAGAAGGTATTTCAAAAAGCACCATATTCAAAATAATTCAAAAATCAAAAAGATATAGGAATATAATGGTATGGAAACTAAAAAATTTTGTGTAATTGAGGAAGCAATTACCACTTAGGAATACAAATCTCTACGTCGAGTATCAGCAGATGTTCCAATGGTTCGGTTTTTAATTGTCTCCTCAAACTTTTCGTAGCTAACCACGACTTCCTTGCTCGCACTTGGCCGCATCTCTTCTAAAGCTTTAAGGAAATGGGCCATTTGAATTTCTTC
>JABCSI010000186.1 GCA_018238965.1 Promethearchaeota archaeon | reverse complement strand
GAGAAGAATATGAATGATAATTGGGGACGGATCACCAGCAGTTTAAACACCCTCCGTCACACCGTGGAAGACTCTTTGGATTCGCTTTTAACTGGAATCAAACCTGATAGTATTAAGGAAACTTCAAAAGCGCTACAAGATATCCAAAATACAATGGGAAAAAGTATCCAAGCCATTAATCTGGAGAATATCATGCGAGAATTACAAATGCTATCCGGCGAAGAAATTACTCTGTCGGGCGGTGGTAAGAAGAAGAAGAAGAAAAAGAAGAAAAAATCCAAGAAATCAGCTGGGAGTTCATCTGAAGAAGAAGAAGAAGAGGAAGAGAGTGATGAGGATGATGATGGATTGTCTGATGAGGAACGGGAGCAGATCGTGAGTGTATATGGTCACGTTCCGGACCATCTAAGGAAAATCCCGAGAAAGAAAAAGCCAGAACCCCACTTACTCAAGCCCAGCGATTTCTTCGGTATGTAGAACACCTACGCAATAAATTGGATTCATTTTTCAAATTTTACTTATTTAATGTCAATATTTTTTTTTCTTCATTCTTACTGCTCTGAAATTTTTAATGGTTCGTTAAATACTCCGTCACAATTGATTTCATTAATTTATAATCTGCAGGGTGCTGGGTCCACCATTCAAATGCCAAGGCTCCCTGATTAACCAGCATTTCCAATCCTCCCAAAATTTTACACCCCTGGCTTTTCGCATCACGCATTAATTGGGTCATCAAGGGTCGATAAATAATATCGAATACAGCCATTTTCGGATGGAGCCAAGAAGCTGGAATGGGACTTTCCCGATTTTGGGGCGACATCCCCAAGGGAGTCGTGTTAATTAGGAGATCTGTGTTCTGCATAATGGTCCTTACGTTGTCCGCATTCCCAAAATATTCTCCATTGAGATTTACTTTAGTTGCTTGCCTAACATCGTGGATTAATGCATCCATGGATGGGCGGGAACGATTGATAATTGTAATATTGGAACTATGGGTTACCAAACCAAAGACAATCGCACGAGCAGCCCCACCACTACCTAAGATAGTGATCCGGCGGTTTTCCAATTCAACATGATTATCTACCAGGCTTTTTATCGCGCCTTCACTGTCGGTATTTCTCCCAATTAGGCGCCCTTCCTCGACCTTCACTGTATTTACTGCACCGATCTGCGCAGCTAAGGGATCCAATTCATCTAAAAGGGGGATGATGGCTACTTTATGGGGGATAGTCACATTAAATCCTTCGAGGTTGGTATTCCGTAATCCTTGAATTACTTTCTCAAGATTATCTGCAGCTACATGAAAAGGAATGTAGATATAGTCCAGATTATGCTTGTGAAATACTTGATTATGCATGAGGGGGGACATCACATGTTCAATCGGATCCCCGATAATACCCAATAAATGGGTTTTCCCTGTGATAGTGGGAGAAAAGGGTTGGGGTGAAACATTCATAGGCTCAATATTTATTTCACTTGCGAATGTAAAAGTTTTTATTTTTTAGGAATATAAGTTAATTGTCTTCTTTTCGAGAAGTTAATTTGGTAATTTTAGCCGCAAATACGTTTATTTGTGGATATTTATTATTGCATTATAAACACATTATAGATCTTTATACTATTCAAGTACGTAACTCAACTGAGTGACATTTTATGGCATTTTCTGAAGAATCACTGGATAAAATCCGTCAAGACATTTTAAAATCGTTACCCAAATCGGCTGAAATCTCCGATGTTCAATTCGAGGGTCCCGAAATCAGCATTTACAGTAGTAGCGAAAAATTCATCGGCGATGATCGCGAAGAAATTAAAAATTTAGTTAAAAAATTACGGAAACGAATTGTTGTTCGGAGTGACCCTAGTATCCGTCTGGATAACGATGAAACCGTAGAATTTATTAAAAATTCTATTCCGGAAGATGCGGAAGTCTCCAAAATCATGTTCAATGAAAATCTCGGTGAAGTAATTATCGAAGCCCGTAAACCAGGGGTCGCTATCGGTAAATCCGGGGCCAATCTCAAACAAATTAAGAAAAAGACAATGTGGTTACCGCAAGTCATCCGAACACCTCCTATTGAATCCCGTACTGTTGCACTGGTTCGATCCATGCTTCAAAAAGAGCGGCAAGAACAGAAGGAGATCTTTCGAAAAATCGGCTGGCGAATACATCGATCCCCCATCAAAAACAATTTTCACATAAAAATGACCTGCTTAGGTAGTTTTCGGGAAGTCGGACGCTCTTGTATTTTAATTGAAACCGATGAAAGTAGCGTGTTACTTGATTGTGGACTCAATGTGGGGAATCCCGATGATTTATTTCCATATCTGGATGTGGGAAGTTTCAAGATCGAAAAACTCGATGCTATTATTTTAAGCCATGCACATTTGGATCACAGTGGATTAGTCCCATTCTTGTACAAATACGGTTATGATGGACCCATTTATACGACAGAACCCACCATGCATCTTTCCACAATGTTACAGCTGGATTATGTGAATATTTGTTCCCGGGAAGGACGTCCAGCTCCCTATTCTAAAAATGACATTAAAAAAGCGATATTGCACACTTATACACTAGAATGGGGTAAGGTAACTGATATTACTCCGGATATTAAGCTAACCTTGCATAATGCTGGTCATATCTTGGGATCTTCGTTAATTCACTTGCATTTTGGCAACGGGGATCATAATTTAGTATTTACAGGGGATTATAAGTTTCAACGAACCCGATTATTGGAAGCTGCTTCTTGCAAATTCCCCCGTTTAGAAACCCTAATTACAGAATCTACTTATGGTGGAGTGCAGGATGTGGTGCCCAGTCGGCATGAATCCGAGAAAAAGCTTATCCAGATCTTGAATTCTACCATTCGCAATGGCGGGAAAGTGTTAATTCCCGTACTGGCTGTGGGACGGGCTCAAGAAATTTTAGTAGTTTTGGAAGATTTCATTTCACGTAAAATGGTCGATCCCGTACCAGTATACGTAGATGGGATGATCTCCGAAGCAACTGCTATCCATACAACCCATCCGGATTATTTGAATTCGGAACTTAGGGAGAAAATATTTCACCAGGGCAAAAACCCCTTCACTTCTGAAATTTTTACCCAAGTCGATGGATATCAAGCCCGGGATGATATTATATCAGGGGGACCATGTGTTATTATGGCAACCAGTGGTATGCTCCAAGGGGGGCCTTCAGTGCAGTATCTTAAAGGAATTGCGGAGGATCCCAACAGTTCTATTGTCTTTTGTAGTTATCAGGTTGAGGGCACTCTTGGACGTCGTATCCAGAAAGGATATCGGGAATTTCAAGCCATGTCCTCCAGTGGAAAATCCACACCGGTGAAAATTAAGTTAGAGGTATATACTGTTGAGGGTTTTTCTGGGCATTCGAACAGATCGCAAATAATCTCTTTCATTCGAAAAGTGAAACCCCGTCCCGAACGTGTCATAACCCTGCACGGTGAAGCAAGCAAATGCATGGGGTTGGCTTCGGTCATTCATAAGCGGTTGAAATCCGAAACCCGTTCACCGGTGAATCAAGAAACAATATTGCTCAAATAAATCTATCTTGAGTGCTCTTGGGTGCTCTTGAGTGTTTACAATCATCCATTTTACGATTTTTTGCTAGGATGGATGTTTTTTGCGATTTTCTTCTCTCCTTTAAAGCTCAAAGTTTTTGTACGAAAAACCTTTTTTATTTTCATCCTTTTTCAAGACTGACTACTGCGATGAGTGAACAACAAGTATCTGCTAAATCAAAGGGCTTACCCGTAATTAAAATTTCTCGCACTATTATACAATTTCTCAGCTTTTTCCTTGTGAATTATGCTATTTTGGAATTTATTTTCAAAGCCGATTTTTCGGCACTTTCAGATTTCCTACGTGTGCTACCATTCTTGCATTCGGCCGACAGCGCCTGGACCGCTGGAGCGGGGCTTTTAGAATATCTCCTCCATGCAATCATCAACGGGAAATTTCCGTTCTTGTTTATTGGGTTGATTGGTGCCTTTGGACTATTTTCGGGTCGAATTTTCTGTGGCTGGGTTTGTCCTACCGGTTTTATTCAAGATTTGCTTTCGGGATTATCCAACGAGGATGCCAAGATTTCCATGGACACCGATCGCAGCATGAAGAAGATTAAAAATGTGGTGCTCATTGTCTTGCTCGGCCTCCTAATTCCGCTGGGGTACTATTTTAACAACAATGCCAATAACTACGCGGATTATACAGCTGCTCTCGGCATGTTCGCCATTAATCCCCTGGCTCCCTTTTCGTTTTCGGAATTTTTCTTTGTCACGTTCCCGGAGATCATTCAGAGCATAATAGACAACGCCAGTGTTGCCCAACTCTTCGAAGAGGAGAATCGATTCCGCACAATTCTCTTCTTTGGCTATATCATTATTTTGGGAATCTCGGTCTATTATCCAAGATTCTACTGCAAGTACCTTTGTCCCTACGCCGCAGCAATCAAGCCAATTTCCAAGTACAGTTTCCTAAGATTGAAGCGCTTACCAACCCGATGCCCCGGTCGAAAAGAGTGCGGGATTTGCGAAAGCGTTTGCCCGATGCAAGTGCGGATATTGGATGAGGGATTTGACGGATTTACAGGCGGTGGGGAATGTACGCTGTGTTTAGAGTGTATGGAAAAATGTCCCTACGATGCAATTAAGTTTGCCAAACCATTTTAATCCATTTTTGGAAATTGTTACATTTTTTCGTTAATTAATTAAATTATTTGAAATACTTTGTTGGCTAAAGGTTTGGCGCCCCGTAGGAGAATTGTTTCCACGACGGGGTCATCGGAAGGGGCATGGGTCTGCAAGAAAGCCAGAATAGAGGGGGGAGCGCAAGCAATCAACCAAGAACGGTGCTCATCCGTAAATCCATAGGGATATCGTGCGGTATCTTGCAATAGGGTACTATTACATATGGACCCCGTTGGATAGTTGGCGGTTAAGTAGCCCAGAGCCAGTTCTTCGACGGTGGGGCAAGAAAGTGTGCTGGCTTGTTTTACAGGGGTGAGGTTTGGATAATCGAACAGATCTGGGAAGAATACGGGACCCATTTTTTTCAATCCCCATCCATGAAATGTTTGCAAGGTATCATCGGTTTTAGAGAGGGTACTGATGGTTTCTCTTTTACGGAGATAAGCGTTCCTATCAAAATCGAGGGTGGAAAAATGCTGATAATGCCAGAATCTGGGGCGTGGAGGTAGATTCAAAAACGCACCTGGGTTTTATACCCGCCCGTCATGGCAGAGCTTTTCTATTATTCAATTTTACCTGGACACAGTCAGAAGTTGAAATTGATTCTCTGGTGACAATATTTACCGGCTATTCAATTAAAAATGATGCAACATCGAGAAGACGACCTTTACAAGGTCAATCGGATTTTATTCTGAATGTTGGAATTTATTATAATAACCTGAAAGGATTCCACACATCCTTATCGTATAACGTATTCAGTAAAAGATTAATTGCATTGGGTGTTGCATCAATTCCCGATGAATATGAATTGCCATTTCACTCACTTAATCTGACCGCCAGTAAATCATTTAAGAAAGCTAAAGTAAGCGCCAAGATAAAGAATATTCTAAACTCTAAGGTGGTCATAGGTCAGAAAGACCCGTTCACAGGTGATTTTAAAAGCACTTTAAGCTACAAACCCGAAATGTCGTTCAGCATAGGAGTATCCTATGACCTTTAATATCTATGAAGAAAAGATGAATGTTCAGACTGGTTTGATATATGAGTAATATCCAAAACCAACCATGTGGCGCTGTGGTTCGGTTATTTAAAAGAATAATTACTCCAACATCAATATTTATAACATTATATCAGTTGTTAAAAAGTCAAATTGTAACTAATAACCCAATAAAGGAGAAAAGATGAAAAGAATCGTTGCTTGTTTGTTAGTATTATTGTCGTACGCTGTTGCTCAGGTTCAAATATCAGGTGATATAGCTGAAAATACGACATGGACCGCTAATAATGATTATATATTAGCCGGTCAGACATTTGTAAAGTCCGGTATTACGTTGACAATTGAACCGGGTACTGTTATCAAATCAAATGCCGATGACGGTACCGGTCTGGCGCCCGCACTGGTAATTGAGCGAGGGGCAAAGATCATTGCTGATGGTACTGCCGATAACCCGATTACCTTTACTTCAGCGCTACCTGAAAGTGAACTGCCGCAGCGCGGCACCTGGGGCGGTTTGATTATTCTTGGTAATGCTCCGACCAACAAAGGAGAATCTTTTGTGGAAGGTCTCGTTGGCGTTCCTTATGGAGGAGATGACCCTGATGACGATAGTGGTATCCTACGCTATGTTCGAGTATGGTACGGCGGTCGTTCTATCGGACAGGACAATGAGATCAATGGTATTACTTTCGCAGGAGTTGGTAGAGGTACTGTAGTAGAACATTGTGAAGTTGCATACAATCTGGATGACGGATTTGAATTTTTTGGTGGTACGGTTAATGTACGACACATGTCTGTCTTATTCTGCGGTGATGATGCATTTGATACTGATGAAGGATACCGTGGAAAAGGTCAGTTCTTGTTTGCAATCCTTGGTCAGGATCAGTGTGGTCGTGGGTTTGAGATGGATAATGACGGTAGTAATATGGATAACCAGCCTCGTTCCTATCCACAATTTCATAATGTTACATTGATAGGTCCTGGCGGCGGCACACCTGCCAACGACGGCGCCGATGAAATGATCCGTTTGCGCGAAGGTACCGGTGGTGATTTTCGGAATATTCTGATTGCTTATGGTAATGGTGTTGGGCTGCGGGTAAAAGACGCCGCTACTCAGGCGTTAATTGGAGATTCACTCTTATGGTCTAACAATAATATCATATATGATTGTTCAGGAGGTCAATTTCATTCAGATGTTGCAAGCGTTCTTGGTGCTCAGAACAATGATCCACAATTTCGCGCACTGGAAGGTAGAGAATCCGGTAACGGTCTGATTGATCCTCGCCCGGTTTTTGGAAGTAACGCTTATACAGGTGGTGAACAAGTACCGGATGACGGTTTTTTTACGCAGGCGGATTTTATTGGAGCGTTTGGAGATGACTCATGGCTAAAAGGGTGGTCGTTGTTAAGCGAGCTGGGTCGTTTGACCGAAGTATCTGCAATTGATAATGAATTACTGACTGTTGTTAGATCTTTTACTATGGATGTCTATCCGAATCCATTTAATCCCAATACCAGTATTAAAATAAATCTTCCCAAAAATGATATTGTCACTGTATCAGTTTATAATATGCTGGGAGAGAAAGTAGCAGAATTATTTTCAGGATATCTGAATAAAGGTAATCATACAATCCAATTTGATGGGACAAAATTTTCTTCCGGTATTTATATACTCAATGTTTCAACAGGGGAGATGACTTACGCTCACCGTATTACTCTTCTAAAGTAAATCCTAATTCCTCTTCCCTTGGCTGGCAAGAGCATGGCTTCTAAAGCCATGCTCTTTTGCCTATTTGAAAATTAACAGATTATTTACAAAGAGTTAATACGTTCTTCATTTAGTGGAGTTATTCTATGTTGTGATAGAAAAAAGTTGAAGAATATATTGATATGAAAAAGAAAATATTAATCGTTGATGACGAAGAAGATCTTATCGAGATGTTGCGCTATCATCTGGTAAAAAACGGCTATGACGTTGTAAAGGCATATGATGGTGATACGGCTATTGATATTTTAAAAAGAGAGACAGTTCATCTTATGATATTAGATGTTATGATGCCCGGAAGAGATGGTTATGAAGTATGCCAAATGATTCGTTCAGAAGGTGACCAGACTCCAATCATATTTCTTACAGCTCGTACCGAGGAAATCGATGAAGTATTGGGATTGGAAATTGGAGGCGATGATTTTATACGAAAGCCTTTTAGTATTAAATCATTAATAAGTCGTGTACGGGCAGTATTAAGACGATATGAAGAAAAGGAATCTAACGAGAATATACTTAGTATCCAGGGAATTGAGATCCATTTAAATAATTATGACATTTTTATTGATGAGGGAAAAATAGATTTTACAAGAAAAGAGTTTGAATTACTAACCTATTTAGCAAAAAATCCGAATAAAGTGTACTCCCGCGATGAA
>JABCSI010000185.1 GCA_018238965.1 Promethearchaeota archaeon | reverse complement strand
TGAATCTTACTAGAAAAATGTCTGTGCTACGTGACGAACGAGGATCCAAATCTAAATCTAAATCTAAATCCAAATCTAAATCTAAATCCAAATCCAAATCTAAATCCAAATCTAAATCCAAATCTAAATCTAAATCTGATCCCAAATCCAAATCTAAATCTGATCCCAAATCTAAATCTGATCCCAAATCTAAATCTTCCACTGAGTTAAATGCAAATAAATCCCGTGAATCATCAAAACAACCGAAGAAAGGCAATGAATGGGACACTGACATAGATTTCGATTTTGAGGATCACGATTAGCAGATTTACCGGATTTAACAGAATTAACAGAGTTAACATTTTCCCCCTCTTAGTATTCAATCCGAAGATAATTTAGGGATCGAGCATTGACGTACATTAAAGTGATGCTTGAATCCAAAGTGCGGGATCTCCCCATATATCGGCAACATATGAATGGATGTGGCTTGGCGGCATTTCTGATGTTGTTGGATATTCCCCATAATCCCCCAATCAAATCATTTCTCAATAAGGTTTGGGATCATATCCATGAGCAGTTTGAGGATCCTCTGTTCAACCAGAAAGAAATGAAATGGGCAATCTCTCTCCAATACCTGTTATTGAAGGCTTTGGGATATGCTGAAAAGGAAGACTTATACGCTTTCTTTTCGGGACGTCTGGAATTTTTGTATGAGGATCAACGCATCATGAATAAATTTAATCAAGAACAGTATTACAACAGTCTCCTCACTAGCAAAAAAATCTCGGAAGCCTATACCATTTTGCATTATACCGAGACCCATGATTATGTTACCCCACTTATTCTGTTCAAAAATCTCCATACGATGAAGACTGACTTGGAATTAAAGGTTTTGGGTGAAATTTTCAATTATGAGTTTTTGTATCAGGATTCGGAGGATTATACTGGTGCCATTTATTTCACAAATAAGGAACTCGGAAGGGAAATTGCCCAAACTGCCCGCGTGAAATGGAATCGATTGGAGAATTTAATTCAACAACCAAAAATAATTGTATTATATGGGCAAGCCCATCATTGGTTAGCCGTAAGGGGATTTTATAAAATATCGAACCACAGGACTATTCCCGATGAGGTTCTTGAGGAAATTCAATCCAAACCTAAGAAAAAAACTCAGCAGAGCCAAAAATCTCCAACATTGTCGAACCAAGAAAATCCAACTTTATCAAACCAAGAAAATCCAATTTTACCAAACCAAAATACTCCGACACAATTAAAATTGGATGAAAAATCAGAAGGGAATTCAGATCCTAAAGATATATTTAGCAATCCTTCCGAATATTCAACCTTTTTAGCTGAAATTAGCGCAATTTTTGATGATGAAACTTCGGAATGGCATCCCAAAAGGTTGATTATTGACCACAATGATTCTGCGTTATTTTCCCGGATTAAAATGCCATATCGGAGTCTGAATGAGTCCGATAGATTCTATTTCTTCCGAAAACGGAAGCTTAAGGAATACCCTGTATTTGATATATTTTTAAAATATATGGAGGAGGATGTGGTGGCGGAGAAAGTCCGTTGGAAGGATTATCTGAAAAAACGCGATGACAATTTTGCTCAAAAATTCAAAACCCGGGTAAAATCCATGTCTAAATCCAAATTACCGGAATCCGACGATCCCCTTACTGAGAAAACCGAAAAAATAACTGAAGAATCAAGTGAAGAAAAAATCGTAGATTCAAATGAAGAATAAATCCGGCTTAATTTTCAACGTCTTCCTTAAGTTCCTCTTTAATTTTTTCTAAATCAACGCTCTCTTTTCCTTCCAATTCAAAGGGTCCGGTGGATTGGCAGTGGGGGCATCCTTCCTTCTTTAATTGTTCAATAGTGTTAATTTTCACCGAAGAACCTACTTGTATTCCCTTTTTGCAGGCAGAACAATAGTAATTTCTAAGATTGGGATGTAATTCTCCCGTGTATATGGGTTTATCCCATGTCTCTGTTGTCTTTACGGGAAGTTTTGAGGTGGATGTGTGGTCGGTGGTCACTAATCGGTACATCTGGGTGATGTTCCCCAAAATTTGGGCACCCTCGTAGTAATTAAACCGGGGATATAATTCTACAATGGCTAACCCCAAGGAGGTAAATAATTGCTGCATTTTCCACATTTCGGAGGGGGATCTATGGGCAAAAGATAAGTAAATTTCTTTTCCGGCCCCCTTAAGTAAAAGACCGATGGCGCGGGAAAGAACCAGTTCTAATCCCGGAAAGGAATAGGGTGGATCAACCATAACCACATCAAAGTGATGGGTATAGGCGGTGGGAACAGGTTTTCGATAGTCCCAAGATTCCGTGATGAATTCTGGATATATCCATTGGCTATTTTCCCTAATGCCCTTCAGTAATCGAGTATCGATATCAAATATTACGGCTTGTCGGGGAATAAGTTGGGGTTCTTCCGGAAAAAAACCCTCATAGAGCTTTCCTACCGCAATTGAAGTATAATCATCATCACCCAGGAAAGCAATTTTCTTTCCTTCCAGGCTCCCATTGCGATATAGAAGTAAAGCGCGCTGTAATGAAGTTTCAGTATCCGCGAAGGCTTGATCTAATTTAGTATCAACCGTGGGGCGGGATGCAAATATGTTTTCTAACGAATCCACTATTGGATCCCATCGAGGGGATAGCCATATTGGTAGGCTGTCGCATTCATCACATTCACTGATGCCGAAACCGTAGAATTTTAATTCATTTTCAATATATTTCATCCCATTTTCGGTATAGAGGATGCCCTCCGGTACCCGATCCAGGATTTCCTTCTCTATTAAAAAATTCACAATTTTGGATAACACTGGAATGGGTAGCAAGGATTGATAAGATAAGTCTTGTAAAGAAATGTGGCCTGCCCGATAGATTTCACGCAAAATCGTTCGGAAGCCTTCTGTTCCTTCTTGAATGGGTATTTTTTCCTGTAATTGTTTGAGAAATTCCATGATTAAACTATCACCCTCACTTGATATAACCTATTGAGAAATATAATATCGGTAGAACTTATTTATTTGGTGGAGAAGAGAGATAAAAAAACCCATTAATGGGATTAATTATTTTGGGTTGAATACTTTTAAGCGTGAGCTGCTGGCGATTCGGGATAATTTACCTTCCGCTTCCAGCGTGAGTAAAAATTTCTTCATTGTAGAAACGCGAACGGCGTGTTTAGCTGCCAATTCATTCGCAGTAATCGCTTTCATCTTTCCGATTTCTTTTCGTAATTTAGTTTCTAAAGAGAGTGGAAGGTAAGGGTCACGTTGGATCGTTTCCAAGGTGGCGACTTTCCCATATTTTCGTGCCATTTTTCGTAATTGGGTTTGGGCTTGAACCTTGTTAACTTTGTCATCATCATATACTAAGTCTTCTGACTCTACTTCCTCTTCTTCTTCTTTTTTCTTCTTTGCCATGGTTGAGCACATTAATTGAGTTTATGAATAACCTATGAGAGGTAAAATGCCTCATTTAATAAAAATTTTTGGCTTCTGCGTTCAGACCTCCACCGATTTACGCTTTCATTTGAATCCACATCAATATATGCGAGGAAATCTTTTAATTACATGATATTAAATCTTGGGACTCAAAACTTTCGCACAAAACATCGTACGGAAGCATCTTCTCAGATTTTAAGAAATGAATTTACGATAAAGTAAGGTGTGTTAAGATAGGAAAAAATCGGAAAGATCAAAAGAGAAAGGTCTATGAATTTTATGTTTCGCACCAGCGTCCCGAAGAATTTGCTAAGGATCCTCTACTTTATTATTCCTCCGCCCGAGTAAAGGAATATGCGGAATCAAAATCCCTAATGCGGATTCAAGAGGGGATTACCAAACGGAGTCTTGAAATTCTTAAAGCAAATACCCATGGCTTGATTTTAGATATTGGCATGGGCTGCGGTTTTGCTTCCATTTACCTGAAATTGAACGGATTCCGCAGTGTGGGTATTGATCTGAACCGATTATTCTTGAATTATTACGATCTGGCCGATGTTAATCCAACCCAAGCAGATATGCGGTACATTGGAATGCGCCCCGAATCGGTTGACTATATACTGTCGATTTCTGCAGTTCAATGGCTATTGGCGGAAGAAGAACCTCTAAAACGGGAAAAGGAACTCACCTTATTTGCCGAATTCTGCGCCAGCGTGTTAAAACCCCAAGGCAAATTATTAATTCAATTTTATCCCAAATCCGATGTAATGATGGATGAATTGGGGCACATTTTCAACCTAACGGGACATTTCAAGGGTAATTTTATCATAGACAATGCCTACAGTCCCAAAAAGCGCCGAATCTTTCTCTATTTGGAAAAAAAGTAATTCTATATTTATATCATTAAGGAAGTTGGAGTTCATGGCTGATCATAAAACCAATCGCCCAACCATCGATGAGTATTTCGGAATGGATGCCGAGGAATACGCCCATTCTAAGTGGATGGCGCGAAATCAGCATGAAACCACAGGCCAGGCTGTCGAAATGCTCCATAACCCTGATTTATTTGATGGTCGGGGGGATGAATTTTACGAAGATTCCATTCTGGATCTGGGCTGTGGAACCGGGTTTTCAAGTCACGAATTGCTGGAAAGTTTTCATCGCGTTGTTGGAATGGATTTTTCCCGGGATATGATGCAGCATATCGATCCGGAATTTCAACTGAATCTTATCCAGGCGGATTTGCGGGCACTCCCATTCAGAAACAAATTGTTTTCAACGGTTATATCGATCTCTGCTTATAATTTTGTGGCCGAGGGTGCTAAGAATCATAATCAAATCAATTCACAAATTCGGACGGCATTGGATGATCTTTCCCGTATTTTATGCAGTAGGGGGGGAGTTGTTATAGAATTTTATCCAACCAAATTAGAACAGGATATTTTCCTAAAAGTATTAAAATCACGGGATTTTTCCGGTGGAATGATGATTAATGACCCCAATACCCGAAAAGAGAAGAAATTTCTCATACTCCAAAATAAATCTTGACCAAGGAATAGGAATAAAAATAGAAATTTGAATGATGGATTAGAACCAAGAATTATAACAAAGGGATTAGAACCAAGGATTAGATTTGATATGGACGCCAAAAACCAACCATTGCCCCAATCCGTGATTAAACTTGTGGATCCCGATCAATTATATCGGCACGTTCTAGCATTAGAGGGAAATCGGCATCCGTTGCCCGATTTTAAAGGATTGAATGCTGCGGCGGATTATATCAGAAACGAAATGCAAAAATTAAATCTGGTGGTCTCGACCCATTCTTTTTCCATAACCCCCTATGACGATCTGTTTCACAATATAGAGGGCATTTATCAAAATCACCCCAAGACTGATTCTTACTCTGTTTATTATCTTACCGCCCATTACGATACCGTTCAAAATTGTCCCGGAGCAGTAGATAATGCTGGATCCATTGCACTCATGCTGGAATGTGCTCGAATTCTGGTTGAAAATAAAATCCCCGGATCCTTTCACTTTCTGGCTTTCAGTGCTGAGGAATTCAATCCAGGGTGGGTTCTCCTAAGAAATCAGAAATTACGGGAATTGGGACTGATAGATGATCGGAATCGTCCTAAAAATTTGCAAATTTCCCAGATAATGAAGAAGTACAAACAGTTAACTTGGCGAAATCGTCAACTGGGGCTGTCACCCGGCGAATCTATTCAAAAAACAATTCGACAGCTGGAAGAATCGAGCGAAAAATCCTCAGATCCACATAATTTAAATCCTGTATTACGGGAGTTTTTTGGGTTTGATCTAAAACTCTATCAACCATTTTCCCATACCTCCATATGGGGAAATTTCGCATTGGTGGGAAGTGAGCGCTGGGTGCAGGATCATTCATCTCGGCTTTCGGAAATTTCGGGGGTTATCAATATTGATGCCGTAGGTTTCAATTCGTCCCAAATTTCTTCCCACAGTCAACTCCATGACTCCCCTCAAGGCCAAGCTCAACCCCAATCTAATTTTCAATCTCAATCTCAATCCCAATCTCAATCTCAATCTCAATCCCAATCCCAATCCCAATCTAATTCCCCTATCCTGCCTTCAGAGCGCAAATTTCCTGTTCAGATACTCGCCAACGGTCCTGCAAAGTTTCTGCTTGATAAATTTACATCCATATCCCAAAATCAAGACGATTGGCTAGAGTTGGTTCCCATCTATATTCCCCATGAATTCGAGAAAATTGCCCACCAACATCCCGATCTCTTACGATCGGACCATACATCCTTTTGGAAACGGAATGTCCCCGCCGTATTTTTAACCGACTTGAATGATGTTCCTAATCCTTTCTACCATACTCCCGCCGACTCAATTCAGAGATTAGATTTTGATCTTTTGGCCGAATATACGAAATTAGTTCTGCAAGTATTAATCGCCAATTAAATTTTGATGCAGACCAAGTGATACTGTTTGCTTACCAATTAATTCCGAGATTTGAAATTCCTATTCTTTCCCATTTCGTAAATTTCACCCCCCTCGCCTAGGAAAGTAACAAATTTTTTTACAGAAGGGACATTTACAAACTTAAGTAATTCGGTGAAAGAATTAAAAAATCTTTTACAGGCAGGTTCATCTGGAGGAGACAACTCCGGGATACAACATGGAATGGCATTGTGTGGTGTAAAATCGCATAATATATCATCCCTAATGTCTATTCCCTCTCTCTAAATCTCCTTTTAAGATATTAATGTCTCGTCAAAGTGGAATTCCGCCGCCAAATGAACCAAAAAATGTGAACCAATATGCAACGTGCCCGAATTCGTTTAAGCTCTCCTGATTTAGATGCTCTTCAACGTGTTATTAAAGAAGTTAACCGTGTGGTAAAAAAGACTGGCGTGAAGCAATTCGGCCCAGTGCCCTTGCCCACCAAAAAACTTATTGTTCCAACCCGAAAAACCCCCTGTGGACAAGGAACTTCCACATGGGAGACGTGGGAACTTAGAATCCACAAACGCCTCATCGATATTAATGCCGACGAGCGCTCAATGATATTAATAATGAAAATTCAATTTCCAGAGTCCGTTCTGGTCGAAATCGAATTAATATAAGATAATAACAGTGTGGAATGAAGAGATAAATAATCTTCCATAAATATAAATCCTTTTTTTTTACATTTTACTATCAATTTTACCAATAGCCTTTGCCATAATGAAAAGTTACAGGACTTTCCATAATAAAATTAAATTTCTCCACTGAACCAAGGGGAATAAACATGGATTCTGAATCATATCTAATCCTCCCATGGCTGTCCTCATAGGAGATTTCCCGAGGTATCATCACAAACCCCAATTTGGAATATAATTTGATCGGATCTTGGCCGTTCACAGGATCCACCGTCAGACAAGCCACATCACATCCCTCCTTAGCCAAAGCTTTCAATCCAATTGTCATCATGTTCTCTGCCACCCCTTTTCTCCTCATATTTTGCTGAACACACGCTCCCACCGCCCCACCAATGATCATTGTTTTTCCCTCAAAGGTGATCGTTCGTTTATGGAGAATAAGATGGCCAATGAGTTCCTGTTGAGAGAAGGCTAATACTCGACCCCATTTTTCGGCATAGAAACACTCCTCCACCTCAATCGGATCTATGTGGCCAAAACAATGGTTTTCCAGAGCATCAATTTTGGATTGTAACGTAGCCGGAAGACGATTTTCATCTTCATTTTCATTTTCAATAATTAAAGAGTATTCAATAGTATTCATAGGGGTTCACAAGCCGATTTGTAACGGTTGATTTCTCAGTTGTGGGGAAATATTTTCAATAAATCATCAATGGGGTGATTGGGATTCTTCAAAGTATTTCTGCACCATATCGAATTGGGCCGGAGATCTAAATTTTAATTGATGTTGATTCTTAAAAGGATTTATCCATGCGAGTTTATGATCCATTTCCGCAGGTTCCGAAACCTTTGTGAATTGAGGGATGTGGTAATATCTGGACACAATTTCGTAGTACTTCCCAGAATCAGATAGCTCCATATAACTTAAGTTATCTCCCAAGAATTTTCCCACTTCAATTTTCCAGCCCAGTTCTTCCAAAAATTCTCGTTCAAGGCAGATTTCATCAGTTTCATCAGATCCATCTACATTCCTACTAAGTTTGCCTCCTCCAGGTAAGAAAAAACGATTTTTTACTTCA
>JABCSI010000184.1 GCA_018238965.1 Promethearchaeota archaeon | reverse complement strand
TCTCCCATAAAGGGTGGCCATGGTGGCTGAGGTCCCTGTGAAGGAAAAAAAACTAATTGGACCATTTAAACAAATTATCACCATGAGTGATCTCCCTTCAACAGGACCAATATCCGATGATCAATTGGTAATTGTCCAAGATGGAGGAATTGTAATAATGGGTGATCACATTGAGAAGATATTAGATAAAGAGGAATTTGAAAAGGAAGTTGACAGGGCGAAATTTCAAGGATCTGATCTAATATATCACCCAGTTACCGAAGAAGCTGTGGCACTGCCCGGTTTAATCGATTGTCATACTCATATTTGTTATGCGGGATCCCGAGCTAGCGATTACGCTCGTCGCTTATCCGGTGAAACTTACTTAAATATTGCAAAATCTGGAGGGGGGATGCTTGATACTGTTCGTAAAACACGAGCAGCAACCCGCAAGGAATTATTTGATGCATTATTTATGCGGGGTCTAACTCATTTGCAAAGAGGAGTAACTACATGTGAAGTAAAGAGCGGATATGGATTAACGATCGAGGATGAAATTAAAATGCTTGAAATGATCAACGAAGCCAATAAATCCCGTGCTTTATTACCAGATCTAATCCCAACATGCTTAGCTGCCCATACCTGTCCACCCGAATATGATAGTCCTCAAGAATATTTACTCGATATTCAAAAAAATTTGCTTCCATTGGTAAAACAACGTAAACTTGCTAATCGTGTGGATATTTTCGTAGAAGAAAGTGCTTTTGATAAAGAAACCGCACGATCTTATGTAAAATGTGCAAAAGAATTAGGTTTTGATATTACCGTGCATGCCGATCAATTTTCGATAAGCGGTTCTGAAATTGCTGCTGAGTTTAAGGCTATTTCGGCAGATCATTTGGAAGTATCGGATGAGAAGCATCTTCAACTGCTCAAGGACAATCAAGTTATTGCCGTGGTACTACCTGGTGCCTCTTTAGGACTAGGGATAGGTTTTGCCCCCGCACGGAAAATGCTCGATTTAGGATTAAGTGTTGCGATATCATCTGATTGGAATCCTGGATCAGCGCCCATGGGAGATTTGCTTACACAGGCCATTTTACTTGGTGTTTATGAAAAATTGACAATTGCCGAAACCTTGGCTGGGATAACTTTGCGTGCCGCAGATGCACTTAAATTGGACGATCGGGGGATTATTGCTCCAAATATGTTAGCGGATTTCATTGCGTATAAATGCGACAATTATCAAGAAATTATCTATAATCAAGGTTCATTACGACCATTCTTAGTATATCGGAGAGGAAAACAAATTTTGTGATTTTTTTAAATCAAAAAAAGGTGCAAATTATGAAACCAGACATTGAAATTGCTCGAGAATCTCGTATGTTACCCATCACTCAAATCGCTGCTCGAATAGGTATTCCTGAAAGAGCTCTTGAACTTTACGGTCCCCATAAGGCAAAAATAAACTTGAGTTATTGCATTGATTGTATGGGGCAGACTCCCGGAAAACTGATATTGGTGACTGCTACTTCACCTACCCCCGCTGGAGAAGGCAAAACAACAACATCTATCGGCCTTACCGATGCATTAAATAGGTTAAACCGACAAACTGCTGCTTGCTTGCGAGAACCTTCACTTGGTCCTGTGTTCGGCATAAAAGGTGGAGCAGCTGGAGGAGGGTACTCACAATGTGTTCCTATGGAAGATATAAATCTTCATTTTACTGGAGATCTTCATGCGATAACTGCGGCCCATAATACATTAGCTGCCTTGCTCAATAATGCCATCTATCGGCACAAAATTGAGCTGGATCCCAAAAAAATACTCTGGAATCGAGTTTTAGATGTGAATGATCGATCTCTACGGAATATTATTGTAGGGTTAGGAAGGCCCACTGATGGTGTTTCTCATCAAAGCGGATTTGATATTACCGCGGCCTCTGAAATTATGGCAATTTTATGTTTAGTGCGGAATTTATCAGATCTAAAAGAAAAATTGGGTAATATTCTATTAGGTTTTGATTATAAAAATAAGCCTGTATATTGTAGCAATTTAGGCGTGGCTGGTGCATTAACCGTTTTATTGAAGGATGCTATCAAACCCAATTTAGTACAGACAATGGAAAACAACCCTGCTTTCATTCACGGCGGTCCTTTTGCTAACATTGCACAAGGCACAAACAGCATTATGGCAACACGGTTTGCTTTGCGAACGAATGACTATGTTGTCACCGAAGCTGGCTTTGGATCCGATTTGGGGGCAGAAAAATTCTTTAATTTGGTTAGTCCCTATGGCGGATTCGCTCCAGATATTACCGTACTCACAACCACCATTAAAGCATTAAAGATGCATGGCGGTCAAGCCCTCGCCAGAATTAAGCAAGAAAATTTGAACGCATTATCCGATGGTTTGTCAAATTTAGGAAGACATATCTCAAATCTCAAGAAATTTCACGTGCCTGTAGTTGTCGCTTTAAATAAATTTTCAAGCGATTCACTTCATGAAATTGAGATGGTATTTGATTATTGTGAACAAATGGGTGTGGACATTGCACTTTCGGAAGTATGGGAAAAAGGCGGAGCGGGAGGAGAAGAACTTGCCCGTGTTGTATTAAAAAACCTCGAATCTCCTTCGGAAGGATATACCCCACTTTATGATTGGAATGCTTCCGTTGAAGACAAGATCACGATCGTCGCCCAAGAGATCTATGGTGCAAAGGATGTGGAATTTGAGTCAGAGGCAATGCAAGACATCGCAGATATTAACCAATTGGGGTTGGAATCATTACCAATATGTATTGCAAAAACCCAAAAATCGTTTTCTGATGATCCAACTAAACTCGGAGCACCTGAAGGATTCACTTTGAAGATTAAACGGATCCTCATTGCTGCTGGGGCTGGATTCTTGATTCCTATCGCAGGAAGAATGTTAAGGATGCCCGGTCTTCCCATGCAACCTGCTGCTGAAAGTATTGATATTGATTATGACGGAGACGTTGTAGGATTATTCTAAGCCGGATTCATTTTAATTGAATTTTAAAATTATCCCTTCCCGTTTTTTTATCAAATTATCAAACCGATTTCGCTTTAACTAAGAAATTAACGATTTAAACAACTTACAAACTTCAAAAATGGAAATCTACCAGAAGATTTATCCTATAAAATGAAAGTAAAATTGATTGTAATAAGGAAATTTTTCTGTAAGGGTTAAATGCAGCTCATATGGTTTTAAGAAATAGGATAGGTGGGTATTAGTTCTATTGGTTTTATTGTTTTTCATTAGTTTTCGCTGGATATTTTTGTTCTTGGAATGGACTCGGAAGGATAAGAAATCTAGATTCAATTATTTTGTGGTATAGCTTTAATTATTCTAGACTGTATAGTTATATGATTGGCACTTATGAATAATTATGAATAATTCAGTTAAATAATTGATTAAAATGACACCCATTCAATTAAACGTGACTCCAATTGGTATCAAATTTCTTCAAGAAGAAGAGATGCCGGTAGATTTCAGCATAGTAAAAAACCCACAAGATATATCATATTGCAGTTTAATTCGCCTCGTTAGGGATGAAGAAGAATATTCCAAAGGAATCATTGTAACAAAAGATTCCATCAAAATATGCAAATGGTCACGAGTTATTTTAGGGTTTAAAAAACCTGTGAAAAAATTCGAAAAGAATATACCAATCATTTTGGAAGAACCAGTTGCAGGAATCTTTCTATTTAATATAAACACCCCGAAAGAAGAGCACCCTCTTGCCCAGTTCATTGGAAATCCTGATATAATCCAAATGATTGATACACAAGAAATTATGACAAGTATCATCGATTTTTTGGGAATTGAGAGTTTTACGGATGAATATATCGATCAGTTGCAAACTTCAGCATTGGCAATTTTTGCGAAAGGCAAAATCGATGGAGGTCTGGATGCCAAAAAATTAGAAAAAAAAGTGAAAAGGATCAGAAGATTCAATCGAATTTGGGATTCTAAACTTATTCTAAATAAAGTTGTGTTCAATTCTTTAACTTGGTCAATGAAAAGCAACACTGTCTGTAATGCTTTTGCTCCATTTTTGGAAAAAAATACTGCCCTATATGCAGTATGCATGAATACGGTAGTAATACCTTATTTAAAACAAAAAGGGAATGTATCTTTCATTGATACAGGAGGAATTGCTTGGATGGAAACATCACATAAATATATGGTTATGGGTCTTCCAAACGATATTTATAAGAAAATAGCCGCCCATTTAACGTTTTAATACAGATGAGTGTTGTAAAATCGAAGGGAGTATTCATGCGATATGAAAATATACCCGAACTTATGAAATTGGAACAGTACATTCGAGAAGCGGATTTTCCACAAGCTCGAGATTTATTCCCAATATCTGATTCTCCTTCAATGTTGACAACTATTAATGCCTGCAAGGCTCAAATTCTCTGGTTGGAATATTTAATAGATATTAACAAATATGAGGAGGCCCATAATTTAATCGAAATCTTATCCAACTTCCCTCTGATTGTAGATTCCCCCATGGTGTCCCTCGATTTGTTGTTGGAGAAACTGCATTGGATGGTATCGGTTGAAATTAATGCCCAAGATATGTCAGATATGTCAGAGATGTCAGAGATGTCAGATGTATCAGAAATTGTCGGAATTTCTTCTGTAATAAGCCAAAAATTAGAAAAGACTAACAAATTAACGGATTACCAAATTAATTTTCGGTCGGGGCTCTTTTTCCTCCGAAAAAGCTTATTTTATATCCAAATGGGTGAAATACAGAAAGCTCAAACTTTAGCACTCAAAAGTGTGTCAATATTTGAGAAAATTAGTTCAAATTGCTACTTATCTAACTGCTATGAGAATCTCACGACCATTGAAATCAATCGTGGTGATCTTGTGAAAGTGTTGTTTTATGCAAAAAAAGCCGTTAAATTTGCTAAAAAAACGAAATGTGTACGGGGAATGGCCTTAGGATGTTCAATACTGGCCAATATTTACCATGAATTAGGTCAGAATGAAAAAGCGTTGGACAACGCGAAAAATGCCATGATTCACTTGCAAAAATTTGAGAATGATTTGTATAAATCGGAAATATTGGGAATAATGAGCGCGTTGAACTGGGAAACAGGAAATGTCGCCAAAGCGATTGAACATGCAGAGCAGGCGATTATATATGGATTTGCCTCCAATTCTATTTATGGCATTTGCACAGCTCTTTTCTACACAATTACATATTATTTGGAAGTGAATGAACCTGAAAAAGCCACCAAAAAATTCATGGTATTGGAAGAATTACATCAAACTCACCAAGGGGATCTCATTGGATCATTCCTTACGCTTTCACAAGCCTTAATTTATAAAAAACAGCCCGATTTTGGGTCTAAAACTAAAGCAAAAAACATTTTTAAAGACCTAATCACCCGTGAAGAAATTCCGTTAGAATTAATCAGTCTTGCATTGCTTAATCTTTGTGAAATATTATTAATGGAAATCAGAATTTCGAAAAATCACAATGAAAAGCACATCAAGGAATTAAATGAATACTTAGATTTATTGTTCAACCAAATTCGCCCTCAACTTTCAATTCCTTGCAAGGCACGATTATATATTCTCCAGTCCAAATTTGAACTCGTTCAACTTCAATTTAAAAAAGCCCGTCATGCCTTAGTTCAAGCCAAAAAGATTGCTGAAAAGTACAAGCTAAATTATTTAACCCCGAAAATCTCAGTTGAATATGATAATCTCTTAGAACAAGAGATGATTGAAGATCTTTCTCAAGTAGAAAAACTCAAATTTTCTGAGAGAGTGCAGATAATCGGGCTTGATGATCAAATTAGCCGTTTAGCACAAAAACAAAGATTTTCCCCCGTGATCATTGAAGAAGAAGTTCCAATAGTATTGTCAATTGTACTAACGAGTGGCGTAACTTTCTTTTTTCATTCCTTTTCACCTGATTGGACATTTGACAGTCAATTATTTGGAGGATTTCTTACCGCCTTCAACACTTTTAGTCGTGAAATATTCGAAGAAAAACTGGATAGGGCGGTATTTGGCAAATTTAAAGTGTTAATGGAACCTTTAGAAGAAATGGTAGTTTGTTATGTCATCAAAGGGCAGTCACATCTCGCTCAACAGAAGTTATCGGATTTTGTCAATCGCATTATTCAGAATACATCTCTATGGGAACAATTGAAGAAGACGGCAGAAATGAATGAAGTAATTGTGCTCACATCGAAAAAGATCCCCCTCCTCACAGATTTAGTCCATGAGATTTTTAAGTTTAAGTCATTAAATCATCGTGTAGAATAAATTCAGTTTTATTTTCTTCAATTTCAATCAAAACACAAATATCAATCATTTCTAAGGCTTTTTTCAGTGTTTGTGAGGTTACTTGGGAAGAATAATATTCAAATGATACGTGAAATAGAAAAAAATATGACGAATGATTATAATTTTTCTAAACAAAATAAAAAGGAAGGTATATACAAAACAGTTGGTTTTATCGGAACGGGTGTTATGGGTCTTCCAATGTGTCAGCACATTCTAAATGGCGGATATGAAATCTTTGTATATAACCGTACAAAAGCTAAAGCCCAAAAATTAGTAGATAACGGTGCTATTTGGTGCGAAAATCCCCAACAAGTGGCGAATAAAAGTGATATAATATTCACAATTGTAGGATTTCCCAAAGATGTTGAAGAAACCTATTATGGAGACAATGGAATTTTCAGCGGGATTAAACCCAATAGCATTGTGGTTGATATGACCACTTCCGAACCTTCCCTAGCGGTCAAAATATCAGAAATGGCCCACCAAAAATCTTGCTTAGCGCTGGACGCTCCAGTGTCAGGGGGTGATACAGGGGCTAAAAACGGATCTCTCGCCATAATGATTGGGGGAGATCAAAAAGCCTTTGATGAAATTCTGCCTATCTTCAAGCTATTGGGCGAAAATATAAAGTATATGGGCAAAGCTGGGGCTGGACAACACACGAAAATGAGTAATCAGATATTGATTGCATCTACGATGATAGGAGTGGTCGAGTCTCTATTATATGCCTATAAGGCTGGTAATGATTTAGGCGAGGTTATTGATGTTATCGGCAAGGGCGCAGCTGCTTCTTGGTCAATAAACAATCTTGGTAGAAGAATCGTGAATAAGAATTATGATCCCGGCTTCTTCATCAAACATTTTGTCAAAGATATGGGAATCGCCTTAAAGGAAGCTAAACGAATGAATTTGTCTCTACCAGGACTTGCATTGGCACACCAATTTTATCTGTCAGCTCTTGCGTGTGATTATGGTGAATTAGGAACTCAGGGGTTGTATCGAGTGTTTGAACAAATGAACGGTATCTATTTTGCACCTAACCAGAAGGATTGTAATACACTTTCATGATATTAATGGCTTAACAACTTTTTTTCTCCAAACAAAAAAGCACAAATGTTCAAAAAAACCAAATTAGAAAATTTTTCGGATAAATGTGCCTTATTGTTAATTTTTCAAGATATTTCACCTTCTCATCCCGTAAACCTTATTATAAGAACTTTCGAGGAATATGTCGAATAAATGATGAAATTGAATTAAATTGTTCAATTTCAACGGAGTTCACCTCTTTAGAAATTATCCTAAATTTTCATCGACAAAATTGTAAAACTGGAGAAAAATATTCCATGATTCAATCAATTTGACATAAAGCTTATATTTGATGCTTTTGCATCCAAATTTTGCAACTTGGCATTTAAATTTTGCCCTAGGGCTCGAAAAAAGGTTAAATAGGAGTGAAACCTTAGATAGTTTGTGTTAAGTCTTCAAGACCTAATACATCACCATGAATATATCTAACAAAATTGGAGACTGCTTTTCCAAGCAATTGCCTAAAGCAATACTCCGCAACTTATTAGATATATGGGTAAAAATTAGCAATTATTTCCGCATTTGCTCAATTGAGCACCAATCCGTCTGATTGGAATGCAGAAAAACTAATTGTATGTTTTATCCAGCATGCATTTATGCATGTGCAACAGTCCCATGGCAAAGTTTTTACTCGTAAACCAACAGATAATTAAATTTTTTACGAGTAAATGTGGTAAGATTAAATGATTTCAATAGCTCTTCCCTGTAGTATAGTAATTTAAAATATTACAAGTAAGAAAAACCAATAAATAAAAACCGTAATTTTTATACAATGAAG
>JABCSI010000183.1 GCA_018238965.1 Promethearchaeota archaeon | reverse complement strand
TGGAATTACAATGATTTTGTGGGCATTCAACAAAAAATGGAACGAAGTCGGCTGTAATTTCGCGTAGAGGCGGGCGGAATCCATGATCGGTAATAGTATCGAAGGTTTGTTGGTAAATTTTCACGTACTTTTCGCGATGTTGCAAGAGATATTCATAATGGGGAAGCATTAATTGTTGGAGTTGGGGATTCGAAGCCCGGATAAATTGCATCCCGTAGTCTCCTACAATATTCGTTAAAGTTGCCACAATATTTCCAAACCATTCCGCATAATCTGTGGTGGCGTGATAAGATCTCGTAATAATATGCAATGCCTGTTCTACACGTTCTTCGTACATAGATCCCAAGTTGGGGGTGGAATTTGGGGTGATTTGTCTAAGGGAAAATTGATAAGAACGGCGAATATTATCCAATACCTCGTGAAGATATTCCTCCGTGGGTTTGGGTAGACATTTGATACTATCATTGGTATATTCATCTTCAACTGACTTATCGATCGACAGAGATAATCCTGTGGCTGAATTTACAACTGGAATACGTGTTTTTATTAGTTCCACATGGACTTTATCATAATCGCCGATATAGAGAAAAGGAACCAGATTCGGAGAAAATTGCGGAATGTTTCCTCCAGCTGCCAATTTATTTAATAGAAAGCGTTCTCCACCCAAAAACTTAGGTTGGTGTCCAATTTCAACCAAACCTCCTGTTTCCAAATATATATCTAGGTTTTTTTGAGCCTGGGTGGTAAATGCTCCGTAGGATTTAGTTGTGGAACGAAATATATCACCCAGTGTTGCTCTTATTTCCAAATCTTCCGAAGTATAGTTCATTTTGGAGCGGAGTGCTTCCGCTCGGGTATAGGCGTTATGATAGGAAGTTGGAACGTAAGGTTTCAACTTTAATCCCGGTATTTCTGGTGATTGGGACAGTGCTAAATCCATATAGTGTTGGAGGATATCTTGCATGATCTTTGAACCTTGGTAAATAATTACATCTATTTGTTAATAAATTAAAGAGAGAAGAGGTCGTTAACTTGAAGGAATTCGGGACTTTGGAAACCTTCGGCGTATTGAACTCCAATTTGACTTCCTAACCAGCGGGCACGACTCCGGAGAATTTCAAAGATTCCCTGATTCTTGGTATTTTTAACAAACTGGGATTCGTAAGCCCGAAGCGCCTCAATTTTTTTTTCAAAGGAATCGGATACATCGAATAGGAAATCTATTCGCCTTTGCTCCCTCATATGGGTATGATCGAAATAAAGAATTCGTGGCGGATAATAGGGGGGAAATTCCGATTCGGTATTGGATAATTTCGCCTGGAATTTGGCCGCGTTGACTAATTGATGACAGATTATGTGATCCTCGTGCCAATCTTGCGCGGGATGGGTAATAATCACACGGGGTTGATATTGACGAAACACATCGGCAATCCGTTTCCGATTTTCAATGGTGTTGCGAAGATATCGATTGGGCATATCTAATGTAATACGGAGATCTACTTTGAGGATGTTGGCTGCGTTTTTTGCTTCTTTAGATCGAATCTCGGGCGTTCCATAGGGAGTCGGTTCCCCATTGCTGAGATCCAAGATCCCCACTCGTTTTCCTTGGGATTTGGCACGATAAATCGTAGCACCACAGCCAATTTCCGCATCATCGGGATGGGCCCCCACTACGAGTAAATCCAACGTGTCCATAGTTTTTTCTCTCTTCTTTATCATTTATATCTTTTGTTATGCATTTTTACCATTTGAGGGTCTTGGGAGAATTGGAGAATCGGGGAGATGGGGGATATTATATACTAAGATGATTGGAGGGAAGTGGTGCAATATACGCATCTGCAAGGGAATGCTCCAAACTGATGGGCAATTTCGTGGATTATGGACATTTGAATATAGGCAAAGTTATCTGCGGTGATCTCCTCGTATTTTCGATAATACTTGCGGTAAATTTCGGTAAGAAGGCAAATTGTGATATTATGTGCTTCCGGTTCCAAATTATGGATTATATTCAAATATTTAGCCAAACGGTGTTCTGCTCGGGCGAAAATGAATCGTGTTGATCGTTCTTCGGTCTTCACGCAACTCCGATCTTTGTATATCACCGGAACTGCGATTTCTTTTATGTTCAACCCAAGGTGGTTCGCTTTCAATATCATCTCAATAGGCATTTCATACCCATCGAGAGTAAATTGAATTCGATTGATATCGGTGACCCGATGGGCCTTCATGCCACAAAAACTATCTGTAAGTTGAAGTCCCAAATAATTTAGGATCGACGTGATGATTGCGTTTACCAAAAACCGATCTTTCCAGGGGGGTTGCCAAAACAACTGGGGATCCCGATATCGACTCCCTGAAATTATATCAACAGTGTCCCCTGAGTTACAAATATATTTGTAGAATTCCTCGAGATAATCCGGCGCATGTTGGCCATCCATATCAAAGGAGATTACCCAATCATATTCATTTTCTTTGGCATACGCAAATCCTGTTTGTAAGGTTTTTCCATATCCTTGGTTCTGGGAATGGTGAATGAGTGAGAATTCATAGTTATTTTGATGGTGAAGAAGTCTCTCTTTAGTGCAATCGTCCGATCCATCGTCCACTACAAGAATATCCAAGGGTTGGTTATACCGTTCTAAAAACTTCTCTTGGGCATCATGGAGAAGTGCTAAACTCTGGCAGATGGAATCTTCTTCATTGTAACACGGAATCATGACCAGTATTTTTTGGGAATTTGTGGATGGTGGATTTTGGGGTTGCATAGGGGATCACAGATTTATGTCGAGGGGAAACTCCGGGGAATTGAGGGAAAAGAATCCGATTGGTAGAGTCATCCCCTCCTAACCACTGAATTTTCTTAGTAAAGAATCTCTTATTTAACTACCCATTTTCAAATATCAGCTTCTTCCTAACAATGCTTAATATTCATTCCAGAGGTTTCTATAAAAAGGGAGGCAAGTAGATAAATCCATCAAGGCGGTTTTAACTGGTTAGGGCAAATGTAATTATTAGCAAGTTTAAGATAAAATGCCCAATTGCTAATCCATAGATAGATTTGGTTTTATATGCAATAAAATCTCCGATTATGCCCGAAAGCACTATAAAAAGGCATGATAAAAAGATCCCCATTTTGGGAATTAATATAGACATCTCATAAAGATGGAAAATAAACCAATAGACATTTTGAGCTAATAAAGCATTTTTAATCCCATGATATCTATGAATCCCGAGAAATAGAAAGCCATGGAACCATAGATCCACCAAAAACATTATTATAAGAAAGGAGAATGCCCGTAAGACAAGATAAAAGACAGGTAAAGCAACATATGCATCAAAACTAAATCTAATATAAATAAATACCATAGAAAAAACAGTATAGAAGATTATTCCATAAAAAAATCCAGGAGTTGACCATTGCAACCCAATATCCTCTTTATTCCAATCTTCATTTTTTAATACCAAATAGATGGGAATTCCAAAGGCAATAATCATCGTGGTTGTTTCCCAAAGAGCATATGAAAAAATGTAATCCCAATTGATAAATAGGGGTCTTAGGAGTAGCATAATTGACACCAAAATAAGATTTAAAATCAGTCCTTTCTTCCAATTACTAATCAAATTTTTGTTTTTCGATTCCTCTATTTCGGAGTTCACAAGGGTAAAAATACAAGACATTTAATATTTTTAACGGGATTCCCACGAAATTCTTACTCTATGGTTAGCCCAATGCTTTTTTAGATGCAATTGTGAATAAAAAGAAGATTTAAAAAAGGTGGCACAGGTTCTTTAAAACAAGAGTGCCGATTTATCTATCAAGATGCTTACGAATTTTTTACCCATTAGTCTGATGCCTTCAGCGATTAGTTCCTTTTTGTTTATTTGACCATTTTTGTATGCCCACCAAGAATCTTTAATCTTTTCAAAATCGGTTTGCAACTTATCCCTCAAGTAAAATTCCAGGTCCTCCACATGATCGAATAAATCCTCTATTTGACTGGTATATTCCTTAATCAGTTCTGTGTCGCTTTTGATATCATCGAGTTTTACATTAAAATCGCGCAGCAGGTCGGTGATTTTATCAGTACGATCGCTCATGGCTTTTACTATCAGCTGAGAACCGGTTTCCATTTTCTTTACGGCCACAGATAAGCCTACATCCTGTTTATCGTACAACCCTTCTGCAAAGGCTTCAAATTTTTTGAATTCACTACTTTGATTTTGATTTAACTTCTGAAGCAATGCGAAATTGCAATTATGAATAATTCCTTCGATTTTACGTTCCAAATCAGAAAATTCCAAATCACTTTCGATGGTTAGCCGACTCTCCTTCATAAATTCTGTTTTTTGATCAAATTCTTGCTGTGAGACACGTTTTGGAACCAACAAATTGCATACATAACAAATCTCAAATGGCTCAATTTTTGAGGTGATTTGCTGTCCGGTATGACTGGTATAGACCACAATTCCTTCAATAAAATCACCCACACAACTTTCATTTGCTTTGAACTTAAAAGTGGGGCTTTCATAGGCCTTGGGCTTTAAGGAGTTGATGATATATCGATCCTTTTCAACTTCTAATCCCTTAGGAAGACTCGTAAGCAAAATTTGAATCTGGGTAATTACGAATTTTGACTTGTTAAGCACTTTCACTTTGTAATGAAATACACTCAAGTTTCCTTCAATTTTCCAATCCCCGCCACGGGTAATCTTGACATCTTGGTCTGAAAAAGCTTGAGGAGAAGAAGTTGAAGTTGGCCGTTTTAGAATTTGAGAATTCATTTGGTCTTTTCCTTTTTTGAGGATTAAATAATCACCATCAATCTCCAACATCTGTAATCCCTTGGATGGATCAAACACAAAATCTATTAGTTCATCTCGGGGCATTGCAACCCTTTTTGATATATCCGCGATTGACATCCGTTTGGTGCGTTTAAAGACATCAAAGATTTTTTGAATATTTTCCAGTTCACCCATCATTTCCGATAGACGGGGGATTACATCGGTAAATTGGAATAATTCTGCATTTTTCTGTTGTGTCCTTATGATGTTTACTGCCTTGGATATGGATTCTGGATTAAGTAACTTTTCCACTGCTCCAACTTGTGATTCTAGACTCGCCCGATTTTCCGATAATTCCTTCTTTAGGATGTCCTCTTTATTTTTAAGATTTTCAACAATGGAAGGATTGATTAAATATTTTTCTGGGGATAACTCTATTTTTTTCTCCAGATCCTCAAAATCCTTTATGCTTTTGATTAATAGATTTTGATCTTGATATTGGGTCCAGATTGTGCTTATCTCTTCATTAATTGGGATAGATACTGCACAAATTTTAATCATAGTCTCGATTTTAGCATTAATTTCACTCAATTCGAAGTGGGAATAATCCGCCTTCATTTGAAGGAATCTTTTATTTGCTTCAGAAATTCCCTGAGGTATTAACAATTTCTCAACCGTTTCAATCTCTTCTAAGATTTCCTTTGTCTTCTTCTCTTGAAATTCCTTCTCGATGATTTCAAATGTATCAAATACATCTTTAACCACCGATAACTGGATTATTTTTGCTTCGTGGGGAATTTGATTGAGTTCTCCTACAATATCCCTAAATTTAAGATAGGTTTCCTGGAGGTTGGAATTCGATTTGTATTCTCTCCATAGAATATCCTTCTTATTCTGGAAATAGGCGGTGGTTTCTGCGAATTCAAGTCTTCTAACAATTTTTTTGTTGAGACTTCTGAGTTTTTTATTGTCCTTTGTTTTAGTCTTCATGGATTTCAGCGAGAGTATTGCCTGAGTAAACAATCCTTCGTCTATCAACCGATTTACCATAAGGAATTCCGATTCCATGTCTTCTTTAATAGTTGCAGGCAATTTCATTTCAGATGGCGGTTTTTTCTGTTGAGTGTCTGGTTCTTTTTGTTCTCCTGTTGAGAGGTAGGCTCGTTTCCCGACTATTCCATCCTTATCTGCACTAACGTTTCCTTCACCACCATTGCCACCATCACCCGTCTCATCATCCTTGTCCTCAGATATTAGTTTTCGTTTTCCATATTTACGAATTAATATTGCTCCCCCTCCGACCAACACAAAGAATCCCAACAATATGAAACGCCAATCAACACCTATTCCTATCTCTAATGCGGTAACACTTACGTACACAGTATCGGTGACAAATCCCCCCAAACCATCATAGACATGGATTATGAAGGCATAATTTCCTTCCGATAAAGAATCCAAAGTACTCATATTAAATCTAATAGGTGTTCCAGGTACCCACGATCCCGACTGAACCTGAGTTCCATTTTGAGTGATGAAATAATTAGGGTTCAAAGCATCACTATCCCAAATTATCCATTCTAAATAATCCTCAACATATCCCGAAGTAAAAGTCATATCTATGGGTTTGGAAATGGTCGGATTAGAATTTATACCTACGGAACCATCCATAGTAGCGAGGGGGAAATAATCCGTATTGTATTCATCAATAACATAAGGTGTATTCCAGATCATTAAGTTGTTTGTCGCAGCAGGATATTTCTCTTTGACATCACCCCAATAATTCCCGTGGGTGCCGTCATCCCACAAATTGTCAAATGAGGTAGATCCATCTGCTGCATCAAAGGTGTTTTCCAAGAAAATATTGAGGAAAAATGCATTATTGCATGAATTAGGCAGATATATTCCAATATTATTAAAACTTGCATCATTTCTGAGAAATGTATTGTTGTCTGATGACCCAAGATATATTCCATTCTCATCATTATACTTTGCATCATTTCTGAGAAATGTATTGTTGTTTGATGACCCAAGATATATTCCATTCATATTATTGTTTGCACTATTGTCAAAAAGTGTAGTGTCGTTCGAAGAAAACAGATAGATTCCATAATAGCTATTATAACTTGCATCATTCCCAGAAATTGTATTGGAATATGAAGAAAGCAGATAGATTCCAAAAATGCTATTATAACTTGCGTCATTCCCGGAAAGGGTATTATTGTTGCTTAATGCCCCCAGATTTATTCCATTATCATTATTGTGATTTGCGATATTCTCGGAAAGTGTATTATTGTTGCTTGATGACCACAGTACGATTCCACTAGCATTATTGTGATTTGCACTATTCCCGGAAAGTGTATTGTTGCTTGATGAACTCAGATAAATTCCATTAGCATTATTGTGATTTGCACTATTCCCGGAAAGGGTATTATTGTTGCTTAATGCCCCCAGATAGATTCCATAATAGCTATTATAACTTGCATTATTCCCGTAAAGAGTATTATTATATGAAGAAAGAATATTGATTCCATAATCGCTATTATAACTTGCATTATTCCCGGAAAGAGTATTATTATATGAGTTATCATCTATGCGGATCCCATTCCCTCCATTATAAGCGGAAGTACAAGTAATTATTTGGATGTTTGTACAATTACTTAAACGAATTCCTGCATCTAGATATGAAATTTCGGAATTGGATACAGTACAATTGATAATTTTCGCATAAACAGAGGAATCCCGAATATATATTCCTGATCCTGATCCTGATGCATTTATTTCAAAATTTTGGATAATATAGGGGTCCGCAAAGGTGCCGCTTCCGGTTTCATTCGGAAAGGTATCCCAATCATTGCCTCCATCATCCCCATCAATAAAAATCGGGTCATGGGTTACGCTAGCCCGAGGGCTCGTAGTTTTAGATAGAGTAGTAATTTCGCTCGTAGTGGTGGTGCTTTCGATAAAATAATTAGAGGTCAAATTTTGGCCCGCAAATAGTATGGATACGGAGCCGAATATCAGGATAAATATCCCGATTTTCACTAAAAATGGAATTCTTCGTTTGTAAGATGGCTTCATCATTTACCTTAACATTCTCCCCAAAATGGTTTGGTGATATACAGTAATATGTATAGTACTATGTTGTGGTCTTGGGTCTAATATAAGTTATGATTTTGGGCGCGGGTTAAAGGCAAAAAGTGATGATTGTGTTGGTTGAATATTTCGCAAAAGGTATCTGACTAAGAAGTAGATCTAGGTTAGAAAAATTTGATATAAATAAAAGCGAGGGCGGTGCAACTTGGTTTTCTGCAAGCAAGAAAGATATATTATCTGGTGAAGCTGGAGCAGTTCAAGGAGCAGGACAAAAACTTAATATAATGGAAAGAAACAAAATACAAATTTGTGTAAGGCATTTCCGCTTCCAAGATAGATTAGGAGACT
>JABCSI010000182.1 GCA_018238965.1 Promethearchaeota archaeon | reverse complement strand
TGGTAAATCCAATTGTCACTTCCTTTTTTTATTTAGGTTTTGCCTTCTCAACAATTCTGAGTAAAACTTGGAATGGATTGATGATTTATTATATGCTGTGTATAATATTAATAATATTACATATAACTCATTTCAAATCAGCTTTTAAACAAGTTAAACCATTTTTTCTATTTTTTCCGATTATGATAATCATTTACTTATTTATTTCGTTTATTTTTACGAGTTCTACCTGGATAATGATAATTAATGACGCGGGATTTGCAACAGGTAAATTATTATTATTAGTAATTGTGATGGCATTCTATCTTGAAATTATGAGGAAACAAAACATAGTTTTATCTATCCGATCAATTTGGGTAAAAATGAATTTAAAATGGAAAAGGGTCGAAGATATATTTATGTTTTTAGAATTAACATTACGATTTTATCCAACATTTCAAAGAGAATGGCAAACAATTACTAGATCTAAAAAAGCATTAGGTTTAACCTCTTCTATTAGTCGATGGGAACAGATTAAATCAGTTGCAAATGATTTGCCGGGTATGATTATTCAAAGTTATAGAAAAGCGGGAAACACAGCTGCGATTATGCAACAGAGAGGATACGGAAACCAAATACCACGTGGGGTTGCCAATCCGATACTTTTTAGAGTGAGTGATTTGTTGTTACTTATAATTATTTTATTCGGATATACTTTTTTGAATCAATATGTCACGTTATAAAATTACTATTCAATATGATGGTACTAATTATTTTGGCTGGCAAATGCAATCGCATAAGCGAACAATACAAAGTGAAATAGAAACTGCCTTAGTGCCGTTAAATGATAATAAAAGAGTAAAAGTTATTGGTGCTGGTAGAACCGATGCCGGTGTTCATGCATTCGGTCAAGTTGCTCATTTTGATTTAGACACAAAATTAAAAACTGTTCAATTGAAAAAAGCATTAAATGCTAGATTGCAGGATGATATAAGAATAAACAGTGTAACCGAGATTAGCGATGAATTTCATGCAAGATTTTCTGCAAAGAGAAGATATTATCGTTATCAGTGATATTTGGATGACAATTTATTATTTAGAAATCAATCAAGAATTGGGAGAACCCGATGAGTAAAAAAAAAAGACAGATCTAAATTCAAACGGCAGCAATGAAACTATTGCTGCCGTCATAACTCCCCCCGGTGAAGGCGGCATTGCCGCCATCGAGCAGGTCCGACTTGTACTTCGGCGGTGGCAGGACCGTCATGTCGGCTTTCATGGATGAAGTAGAGAAGCGGAATCTCAGTGACATTTTCGTGATGACATCCGGCTGTGCCGGCTTGTGCAGCCGCGAGCCCATGGCTACCGTGGAAATCGTCAAGCAGCCGCCAGTCAAGTACGTTGACCTGACCCCTGAAAAAGTCGCCAAGATATTCGCACAGGTTCTGGGTGCACAAATACGATCACCGCAAGACATAAGCCTTAATTTAGAAGAAATACAACGATATCAACTCATCGGGTTTGGTTCAGGCATATACGGTGCAAAACACTATGAATCTCTCCTGGATTTGGCCGATAAATTACCAATGGTTTCATCAAGAGAATTGACTCCTGTTTCCCCCAGAGAGGTGTTCATCTTTTCAACCGCTGCATTAACCGGTGAATCTAAAGCCTCCGATGATCATAAGGCATTGAGGAACAAGTTGGAATCGAAGGGGTATGCTGTTGTGGATGAGTTTCAATGTAAGGGGTTTAACACGAATAGTTTCCTGAAATATATCGGGGGCATGAATAAGAATAGACCTAATGCTGAGGATTTAAGCAATGCAGATGATTTTGCCCGGAACCTTATGAAAAATCGCCAAAGAGTGAAAGTCGATGATAAGTGAAAATTCATTTTTGAAAAACGGAGAAATCAATTTTTTGGATAGAAAATGGTGAAATAAATGAAAAAGAAAACAATGAACGCTGCAATTTACACAAAATACGGTCCACCGGAAGTTATTCAACTCAAAGTGGTTGACAAACCGACCCCCAAGGATAATGAAATACTCGTGAAGATTCATGCGACTACACTTCATGCAGGAGATGTGAAAGTTCGAAAGGGTAAACCATTTATCGCCAGGCTTTACTTCGGAATCACAAGACCTAAAAGAGTACCGATACTGGGGTTTGAGTTGGCAGGAGAAATAGAAGCAGTAGGAAGCAAAGTAACCCGATTTAAGAAAGGTGATCATGTTTTTGCCTTTTCGGGCTTTGGTTTTGGTGCTCACGCCGAATACATATGCCTACTTGAGGACGGTGTGGTAGAGATAAAACCGACCAATATGACCTTTGAGGAGGCCGCAACTGTTACCGGAGGAGGAATTACTGCATTGCGTGTTTTAAATAAGGCGAATATCCAACCAGGACAAAAGGTTATGATCTATGGCGCATCTGGTCAGGTCGGTACGTTCGCCGTACAGCTTGCCAAGTCCTTTGGGGCAGAAGTAACCGGAGTCTGCAGCACCGAGAATTTAGAATTGGTGAGATCCTTGGGGGCCGATAAAACAATTGATTATAAGAAAGAGGATTTTACCCTAAGTGGCGTGGAATATGACGTTATCTTTGATGCTGTGGATAAGATTCCCTCCTCACTGGGTAAAAAGGCTCTGAAAAAGACCGGAATATATCTTAACGTGACTAAATCTTCAAACAACTTAAAACCAAAAGTTCAAGATCTGGTCATTCTAAAGGATCTTATTGAGGCTAGAAAGCTACGTTCGGCCATTGATAAGCGTTATTCTTTGGAGCAAATCGTAGAAGCCCACAGATACGTTGAAAAGGGACACAAGAAGGGAAACGTTGTAATAACTGTGAATCATCAAGATTAATCAATCTGATGGTTGAATTATAGGGTTTCTTGCTGAATATTCAAGAGTAAAGCCATTTGATTATTTTTCATTATTTTTTCACGTTACCTTAACAATGCTAAGAACTTTGATTGGATTCTGGGTGAATATGCGTTATCCTTCAAAGTCTCAAAGAGCAAATTTTAAAATTGATATAGTTTGATGTTATACATCATGAATATTGTAATGATCATACCCACGGGAATCGGATGTGAGATCGGGGGGCATTGCGGTGATGCTGCAGTCGTCGCCCGACTTCTCGGACAGTGTTGTGAAAATCTGATTCTCCACCCCAATGTTGTAAATGCTTCCGATTTAAACGAAATGCCTCCCAACAGCCTTTATGTAGAAGGCAGTCAACTTGATTTATTCCTTCAGGGCAAGACTTTTCTACAAAAGGTGTATTCTAATAAAATTTTAGTGGTTGTGAATAAAGCGGATTACCAATCAATCAATGCCGTATCAGCCGCACGAACCCAATTGGGAATCGATGCGGAAATTCTTGAACTGAAGACACCTCTGAAATTACTGGCGAAATTCAAAGATGGTCTCGCCACAGGCGATGTAGAGGGATGGAAAGAACTTGTTGAGCAAGTAAAACCTCTTGATTTTGATGCCCTGGCAATTGCAACTCCTATTACTGTAGGTGAGGACGTCCTGTTGAAATATTTTAAAACAGGTGGAGTCAATCCGGTGGGGGGTGTCGAAGCCGCTGCCTCTAAACTGATCGCATCCGCAATAGGGAAACCTGTAGCCCATGGGCCGGTTGATTACGCAATGAATGAATTAAAGGAAGTAGTGGACCCGCGGATGGCCGTTGAAACAATTACGGAAAATTTCATCCATTGTGTTCTGAAAGGACTCCACAAAGCACCCCGTTTAAATTCTAAGCGCGGACTGGGTGTTGAGGATGTTGATTGTATGATTTCTCCATACGGATGTTTCGGTCCACCACACAAAGCCTGTCTTGAGGCGGGAATTCCCGTTATTGTTGTCAAGGAAAACCGAAGCGTGCTGAATCATCCCGAAAATGAAAAATTCATCTATGTTGAGAATTACTTGGAAGCGGCAGGATTACTGATGGCCATGCAGGCGGGGATTGAGCCTTCCACCATGCGCCGACCAATTTCTCCGACAACAGTAAGAAAATAAATAAATCATAGGAAGTGTTTCTTTTTTTCAACTTCAACCGCTGCGCTGACCGGTAAATCTAAAACTTCCGCTGATCATATTTCAAAGCTAAAATTTAAATGAATAAGATTCGTTCAATAGAATGGTGAACTCAAATGGTAGAAAATGGAGAATGGGTAATTCTCATGAATAATGAAATTATCGATCATGATAAGGATGTAAAAGAAATATTGAAACGATCAGAGAAATATAACAAAGAAGATATTGTGATTTCAAAAATGCCTGCATCGAAATACGGTTTCTATTAAACTAATCATTATGGCTATAGTGATTAAGATTATTTTAGTTGAATTTGAGAGATGTTTGTGATTCTGTAACCGCTATCGACAACATATCTTACGTGCACAGATTCTGACTCATTTAGATTGGTCATACAGAATTATTATTTTTTCTTTGTCTAACGCTTTGGGATCGAGCGAAAAGTGCAGATATTGCTTTAAAAAAGGAGAATCACCACAACCCTTAGCACTACAATCATCTTTTAAGAATTTCCCTGAATATTTGGGACATTTATTAAAATAGCATAAAAAGCCAAGAAATTTCTCTGAGTTTGCTTCCATAATAAAAATATCCAATTCATGATCCGCAAAGCCGATATTGTGGGTTTTGCTATATTGTGCGCACGTTAACGCCCGGGTTCGTCGAAGAAGGGGCAATTCATCCATAGAATTGAGCCAAATTGCAATATCTATGTCTTTGTAATTTTTCTTTTTCTCTGAGAGTTTTAGATGGTATTTCGCCACCGAACCAAATAGTGCAACCTTCTGTACTGAAGGATTTTTGGAGATTTGCTCCGCCAATAATTTTGCAATCTCTAGGCAATCTTGAAGATTTTGATTCATTTCTAAAGTAATTAAGAATCTTACGAATTTATGGGTTTTTCTTCTTGATGTTTAGACCTAAGCTATTCCTAAATCAAAGCGTTATTCTTAAATCAAAGCGTTATTCTTAAATCAAAGCGTTATTCTTAAATCTTAAATCAAATCGCCAATAGAAATAACCATGGACACCGACACGAATATCATAAAATTGGATTCATCCCACAAGGAGCAATTCCGCAAGCTGATCAAGATAGCCTTTCCCACGGAGGGTGATTTCGAGCAGGAGTTTGACCGAATTCTCTGTGATCAGGAATCCATATGGCAGGGGATCTACGGGATCCTTGATCAAAACATTTTAGTTTCTTCAATCATGAGTCTGCCCGGGATGATAAAAATTCGGGATCAGGAATGTCCGATTAAATTTATTGATGCGGTGGCCACCATTCCCTCCCACCGCAAGAGAAATTATATAACAGCCATGACAAACAAAGAGATCATGGATAATTTTAACTCCGAGTTTGTTTTTCTTTCCTTGGGTCCCTTCAAGCACTCTTTTTATCGCAGATTGGGATTCGAAGTTGCAACGGACTCCTATCGCTTGACTTTTGATTTCGATTTTCTTTCCCGATCCCTTTCTCCGAAGAAGAATTATACCCTGAAAATGGATTACATGCACGCCAACGAGAAATTGCAAGCCGATGTGCTACAAGTAAGGGATTGGTGTTGGCAGAACTCCAGCTACAATGAAGCCCGAATCCCCCAAGCCTATGAAAATATCTATTATCGCAAACATACCCAAATTCGGGTCGTGGTGGTCTACGATGAAGAGTCGGTCCCCCAAGGTTATTTTTTCTATTTCTTCAAGGAGGAGCAGCTGGTTATCCAATCGATAAGGTATTGCAACTTGGGGGCGTTTTATGCGCTGAAGAGGTATCTGCTCTCATTTCGGGACCACATCAAATCCATCGAATTTTGCAATCTTCCCCATGATTTTCCCGTCGATTTGCTGGTGGATAATTATTGGCTGACGGGCAAGAAGTTTAGCCTGGCCGAAAATCCGTGGCATATGATGCGAATTATCAATGTTCAGAGAGCGTTGCAGCGGTTTGCGTCAAAAATTGGAAATGCGAAAGAGCCCATATTTCTGAAGGTCAACGATGACCAGATCCCCCAGAATTATAATATTTATCGGATCTCCTCTTCAGATGAAAATTTGGATGCTGGCCAAAATCTTGTTATTACTGTTTCTGTATCCAATGAGACGCACTACGATGCCGTAATTTCGGTTTCAACTCTGGTTCCGTTGTTAACGGGAAGAAAATCGGCCAAGGAGTTATATCTTTGGGGAAAAATTGGGTTGCACGCCGAGAGTGAAATAGCGAATTCAAAAAATGCCATTCCGGAAATTGTTGGAATTCTCGATGAATTATTTCCCAAACAAGAGACGTTCTATATTGGGTAATATCGAAATGCTTTTGGAAAGACTCTTAAACCTCATTTTTTTGATGAAATGGTCCGGTACAGCAATATAAATAATATAATCATTCAGTATCAATTATTGTAGTAATAATCTTAAATTAATTCTAAGATTTCGTAGAGATGATTTTTTTCAATTTTTTTTCAATGCCCTCTTCAAAGAAGCATTGATTTCGTATAATATTATATCGAATTGACCGAGATTTCAAAAAACCTTGCATTTCTGGATATTTCTTACTATATTCCTTAAAATAATCATTTGAAATAATATAACCATTATTATCCCGAGCGAAACTAATAATAAACCAATCATCATCACGACCTTTTGGGGCTTGATTCACATTTTCTTGCTTTATTAATTGATTAAATGTATGTAGGTCAATTTTTGCTAGATTGTGGCGAATACCGGCCCCAAATAATATGATAATATTTTCTTCAGGGACTCCATATGACATCAATTTTTCTTTACACCGTAGTACATCATTAATTTTTGCATATTTTGAATTCGTATTGTTTCGTGAAATATTGGATCCATCGAGCACGAATGAATATGTTAATTTCCGACTTAAATCTTGAGTGGTCTTCGAAATTTTAGAACCAATTGTTAAATCAATTCGATTTAAAGCCAGATTTAGAGTTTTCTCAAATGGATAATGTATTTCCTGATAATATCCGGCATTTTTTACTTGAGTAAAGAAATCGTGGACCACTTTAAAATTTGAATTAAGAACTTCCATCTTTTCTTTGTTTTCTTCACTCTTTGCGTCTTCTAAGCTCCTTTGCATCGTTTTATCTATCGCTTCTAAGTCATCCTTGAGTGGTAAAATATTAATGAATTTTGTTATTCCTCCTTCTTCGATTTTATCACGCTGAAATTGATAAAGATTGAAACTATGTTCATGATCTAGGAGCGCATAGGATTCATCGAGAATTACAATATTAAATTGAGCAACATTGGCAGCGATTGAAATAATTGCCCGACAATATGCGTAAGTTTTTTCTCCACTAGAAAAATCATCTAAATCTCTTTGTTCTTCAAAACCTTCAGGAGTTTCAAAAATGATTGTTTTTTTAGAAATGTCGAATCGTTTTATTTGCTTGTATTCTTTAAACACAAAATCAAAAAACTCCTTTTTTCCGTAGATCTCTTTGAAGTTCTTATCAAATTCAGTTGTAATAAGCTCGTAGTTTTTTGCATTACGCGGTTTGGAGCCATTAATGACGCGCTTAAGATCTTCTTGTAAATTAGAGAGCCGTTTCTCTAATTCATTAGTTTTTTTAGAATAATCTTGGATTTTTTTTTTTAATCCAGCTACATAGGTTAAAAATAGACCAACATCCTTATAACCGAAAGACTTTGCAGATTTCTCTACATTTTCATTAATATTACTAATTTTTTCACGAATGTCTTTAATTTTTAGATTAATGGATTCTAAGTCCGCTTGATCGATGGTTAATTTCTTTTTTTCTTTTGTAATTTTTTTTGAAATCGACTTTGTTTCATTGTTGCATTTGTCTAACGTTGGATCTGTTAATTTGATTTCAAATTTTTTAAGATCACTAAGAATTCCATGAATTGTGGGGTGTGATTTGAGTTTCTCCAAAATATCTTGTATTTCATCTTGCTTACTTAGCAATTGGTGTTTATCTTTATCTAAATTCGATATCATATGTAACGTCTGATCTTTTTTTAGGCTCAAATTTTCAATTTGCTTTTCAATATCTAGATAGGAATCAATATTTGAGTGAATACCTTTTCGTTTTTTTTCTATAGCATAAATTTCTTTAGAAATTTTGGAATAAGAAGTCAAATTTTTTAATAAAATATTTTTTGCTGAAATTTCGTGGTTAATATTAACGACAGAATCTTGGTAATCCCTCAATGTTTCATTTTCTTTGAATTTTACATTTGCTTGGTTAA
>JABCSI010000181.1 GCA_018238965.1 Promethearchaeota archaeon | reverse complement strand
TAAATAAGACTTGTGACGCTACACCTGCTACACCAAGTAGCGCACCTACTATAAGAGCTGTTAAAACTCTAGGTAATCTTAAATCCAAAATAATAATTTGTTCATTTTGAGTCCACGAAGTCTCTATATTAAAACCCATCGCTTTAAGAAATATTTTGAAAACATTTCTTATCTCAATTTTTACACTTCCTATAGAAACTGCGAGAAAAACACTATAAATAAGAAATAAAAAAATAAAGATTTTAATAAATTCTTTAAGATTTTTAGCAAATATTGCTTTTTTTTGCATATAAATCATGATTTCTTTAATTAAGTAATTCGGGATATAAAATGTTGGTCATATTTATTAGAGCATCAATAATCCTAGGTCCAGCCCTTAAATATAAATCATCATTTACTGTATAAACATGTTCATCTATACATGCATCTATTATTCCATATCCAGTTCTATTACAAACATCTTGAGAATAATACACAGCCGAATGTTCCGTAATAAAAATATAATCAGGATTATTACTTATAATGTCCTCATTACTTACTATAGGATATGTACTGTCTAAATCACCAAAAATATTGATTCCTCCTGCTTTTAATATCATATCATGGATAAATGATTGATTTCCTACAACCATTGGAGATTCCCAAATTTCAAAATATAAATCTACTTTTGATGTCTCCTCTATTGTTGCAGTTTGATTTGTAACCACCCATAATCTTTCATACATAGTAGCAGTAACATTGGTTGCATTTAATTTAGCATCTACAAGATCTCCAATTTCTAATATTTCATCAATAATCCCTTCAATTGTAGTACTATCTTTCATTACTGCTACAACAAACCCCATATCTTGTAAAGATACTATTGAATCTGCATTATATGAATTAGAAATTATTAAATCGGGATTTAGTGAAATCATTAACTCTAAATCAGGTGTAGAAAAACCACCAATACTAGTGATATTTTGAGCTTCTTCTGGATAATTACAATAATCTGTAACTCCAACTATTCTATCTTGTATACCCAAAGCAAACAATGTCTCAGTTATTGAAGGAGCCATTGAAATAATTTTCATTGGATGCAGTGGAACACTTATATTACGATCGTATGAGTCTATAAAATATCTCATGTTATCTTCTTCATCATCATCAGTATATGATATAATCGTTCTATAACCCAAGAAACCTACAATAGAAACGACACCAATCAACATTATAACTGTAAAGATTTTCTTATCTTCTTTCATTTTTTTTCAATTCCAGTAAATATATTATTAAAAAATTTTAAAAATTCAAAAAACATAGGATAAGTTACCCATATAATATTTGAAAATATTTTCAATAATATTAATCTTTCTATTTCATAGGATAACTAAATGAATTAAAATCTAAAGAGAAATAGAAGATTTAATATAATTTCCTTAGAAATAGATAATAGAGGTTAAAAATAACGTGTGTAATGAACTAATACAGATTGGAAATCCCGACAGAATTCAAAATTTTATTGAAAAGATCAAAGAAAAAAAACCACTATTTATATGTGTAATTGGAAATACCGAAACAGGGAAAATATCTGGAATTTCTGCTGCTGGTGCAAACCCTGAAATCACGGATTTTACCCCTGCTGCAGATATGGAATATCTACATTTTAACAGATGTAAATCAATAGATGGTGTTCCAGTAACTCCAGATGGGATTCCAACACCTGCATTAATTACAAAAGCTGCTTTAGATCTTGGAGATATTCCATATATGGTTGTTGTTGGGGGTGCAAAAATCCTACCTAAAACCCCATATATTGATTTAGGTGGAACGTTTGGAACTAATATTTCTTCTGGAAATGCTGTTAAAAACCCAAAAAAAGTATTTGAAAAAGCAAGATTATTTGGAGAGAATATTTCAAAAGTGGCAAATTACCTAGTAATCGGCGAAAGTATCGCAGGAGGGACTACAACTGCATTAAGTGTTTTATTAGCGCTTGGTTATGATGCATCCAATAAAATTTCAAGTAGTTTACCAAATAATCCCTTAGAATTAAAATTAAAAATAATTAATGAAGGTTTCAAAAAAAAAAATGCGAAATTCGGTGATTTTAAAAATCACCCGTTTAAAGCTATTGAATATTTCGGGGATCCCATGCAACCTGCTTGTGCTGGAATCGTGGTTGGGGCAGCAAATAAAATTCCAATAATTCTTGCAGGTGGAACACAAATGGCGGCAATCGCAGCACTTGTTAAGTTAATTGATAAAAATTCTTTGGAAAATTTAGTAATAGGTACAACAAAATGGATAATTGAAGACCCACAATCTGATATATTAGATCTTGTGAAACAAATCGATCAAAATATTCCAATTTTAGGTATCAATTTTGATTTCTCTTCAATGAAATATAAAGGTTTACGGGTTTATGAAGAAGGAATCGTAAAAGAAGGAGTCGGTGCGGGCGGAACATCTATTGCATGCATCTTAAATTCAAAAAATAAGATAAGTATTGAGAAACTTCAGAAAAAGATAGAAGAAGATTATGAGAAAATTATTATGACCCCTCGGGAAGAGCGCCGGTTTGGGCCCCATTGAGCGATTTATAGGTCCATACAAATCGTTGAATTAGAGTTTGGGCGCACAGAAGCGTGTAAATGATAAAAAGGGCGGGAAACACCCAGCGGGTTTGTGATCCTCCGAAATATTTCTCTTCAATGGCAAAGACCGCCCATTCGATGACAAAAATAAATATCATGATGAAATACCGCTCGGCCCGTTCCATAAATCCAATGCCTTTCATCACAACGCCCTCCAATTCAGCCCGGGATCGTGTATAGGAGATTAAAAACATGATACTCAGGGATGTGAATCCGATGAAATAATTAACGGTGACATTCCACGGCCATATAATTCCACCCACCATTAAACCTAGAAGGGAGGCCGAATCCGCAATCCTATCTAGGGTACTGTCCAGGAAGGCGCCGTATTTGGATGCTGTGCCGGTTTTTCGGGCGACCGAGCCATCCAAGACATCAATATAGCCCGACAAGAAGAACAACCATGGCGGTACGCAAGCCCACCACCACCACAAATTTCCCACTATGATGGAGTAATTATACAGAAAGATGTTGGGGAAGGCAAACGTTATCCCTGCCAAGAGGGAGACCACAAATCCGATAATGCTGATTTGATTTGGGGTGATTTTTCTTTTAATGCACCATCGGGTCGGCCCATTGATGAATCGGGGCAGTAAATGTCGATAATTATTTAGAACCAAATGTATATTCTCCTTTTATTTCGGTTACTTCAAGAATAACGAACCAATCCTAATAAGTAACTCCCTTTTACCGATTGGGAACTGAAGGAAGCGAGAAAATAAGGAGAATTCTGCTCCTCCCACAATGAATCTCGATTCAATTGAGGGAAAAGAGGCATGGTGCTATTTCCGCTTATTAACCTTTACATTCAATGCTAGGGGTTCCCTAATACTCTTGTAACCTCTTCTCAGAAAAGCGGAATGAATTATGAACCATGCGGGATTATATTTCTTATCTCAGAATAGGGTTGCTGGCAGTCCCATCATCGCAAGCTCGTGGCTGTCTCTAGGTTGAGCCTAATTTCTGAATTGTAGAAATAAAAACTCGGGGTTGTTGTCAAGATGCGTATGCTCGATCATCTCATCCGCAGCACCAGAACGGTGCGGTTGCGTCAATTCGTCCTCGTGATACATGACATAATTCCCGTCATTGTTCCCTATACCTAATTAGGAAGTCTTCCCATAAAACATTCATGAAATCCCTAATATGATGCAAACCGGGTTGCCATATCGAGTCTGTGATAGGTTTCCTATCCTTCAATAATTGATGCCAATCTATATCGAATCGTTTCTAGAATCGGTTTCCAGAATCGGTTTCCATTCCTTCCAATATTGTTGTTCAAAGAATTCAAAATGTTTACAAATCGCTTCTATTGGTGTTTCTGCTGGTGGTTGTAAATTGGTAATATCTGGATGGTACATCGATCATAATCGGTTTGAAAAAAACAATAGGTGGTATGTAGATCATGGCCACCATCCCTGAACAAATAATTGCCCAAGAATTTCAGAAGATTCCTCTCTCCGATTTAACCAATCAAAATCAGGGATTATTGAATCGTCAAATGCTACAGAAATTCACCAGTAAAATTAAAAACTGCTTCCCTACTTGCGTTGCGACCGTATTAACCGATTCCCACGGCTTTCCTCTGTATTCGGAAATTGAAGATGGTCTCGATGAAAATTTACTCGCTCTAACTGCGATTGCAGGTCATAATCGCCGCTTTTTGGATTTGTCCCAATATCATAAAATTATAAAGCCGGTGGGGGCGGATATTCAGATGATCATCCTGCTCAAGAAAGCCCGGGAAAATTACGTTAAATATGGAACTTTTGAGCAACTAATTAAAGGTGCGAATCCGATAGAGTCATCGAATTACGGGATTTCTTTCGAACAGAAAAAGAAGAGTAATGAAAAATTGGTAAAATACCTAAGAAATACCAGAAAGTAAGAGTAGAATAGGAAAAGAGAACCGAAAGAAAGAAATATGAGCAAGAAGAAGAGAAAACAGTTTTTTGAAATTGGAAAAATACTTTTTATTTATTTTTGTTCATTCTAATTTTTTATTTACTTTCGCTTTGTCGGCAGAGCGATATTGAGTTTGGTAACTAATTCTTTAAAGCGATTACGAACTGTAACTTCTGTCACTTGACTGACCCGGGCAATATCTCGTTGGGTGCGCCGTTCGCGATAATAAATCGAAGCAACATATATAGCTGCCGCGGCAACTCCTGTTGGTCCCCGACCCGAGGTTAATCCCCGTTTTTCAGCCAAAGTGATTATTTGACCGGCTTTTTTGGCTACACGGGCACTTAATTTTAATTCCGAAACAAACCGGTTAACATAATCGGTTGCTTTGGTTGGATTTGAGGATAAATTCAATTTCGATGCAACGAAGCGATAACTCCGTCCAATCTCTTTCTTATCCACACGCGCATTTTCGGATATTTCCTGTAATGTTCGGGGTATTTTACACATACGGCATGCAGCATAAAGACTCGCTGCGGCAACGCCTTCAATGGATCTGCCCCGAATGAGATGATTACTAACTGCTGCCCTATAAATTTTGGCCGCCGATTCCCGAAGATTTTTTGGTAAACCCAATACGGAACTCATCCGATCCAATTCCGATAAAGCAAAGGTTAAATTCCGTTCGGTGGCATCGGATACCCGAATGCGGGACTGCCATCGTCGAAGACGGTAAATTTGACTCCGTAATCGAGAAGGAATTTCCCGTCCTGCATAATCGCGATTTTTCCAATCAATGATGGTGCTTAAACCTTGATCATGAATGGTTAATGTCATAGGTGCTCCTACGCGAGTACGCTTTTCTCTTTGGTCCGAATCGAAAGCGCGCCATTCTGCGCCAGGATCAATTAATCTTGAATTTAATACAAGCCCACAATTATTACAAATAACTTCTCCACGTCGGGAATCTAGAACTGTATCCAACGCTCTACAATTTGGGCAACATTCCCCCACATCCGATTCTTCAAATTGCGTGCTTTTTGCCATAAATTACAAGACCTCAGAATATTGATGTTTATTTTCTTCCTCTGTAAGGAGTTTTACCCGAAGCGCGGTAGATTGGTTTTGCGCGATATTTGGATTTAACAGGTTTGGTTTTTCGATCCGAAGAATGGGCCCCTAGGGTGAATAATGAAGAACCTTTTTGGATATTATATTTGTCCAAGAGATTACTGACTTTGCTGTAGGATTTAACGGAGACAAAGGGTTTTGAAACTGGCCCAAAAATATCTGCAATGATTCCTACTCTTTGCTTCTCTGCGGTATACACCTTATCTCCGATAGTAGGGAGTTGTTTTGTGAACCCTCCCTCGAAGGTGCGTAATATAATATGCTTAGATTTTGCAATCCCCAAAATGCTTCCAATATTCATCGAAAAAACTCCAGTATTTCATACGTAATGTTGAATGGTATGATAAGGTAAAAGGGTAAAAACATATAAATCTTCGGGAATGGGGGAGATTTAATCAAAAACTCGTTAATGTATTTCCGTTTTTCAAAAATCAGTCATCCTATTTGCACTTTCAAAATAAATTCCACTATAGTGCAAATTCAAGTACTTGTAAAGAAGTATTTGGAATAACCACTCTATTTTCTCGGAAAAATATTGCGGTATAGAAAAAAAAACAGAATTTCACTTTTAAATTTTGTCATCTTCCTTTTTTTGGCTTTTTTTGTTTTTTGGTTGGCCGTGATTTCGGTAATTGATCGCTTTTATCTCTCGGATCATATTTGCTTAAATCCAAAAGTGATGCCTTATCTTGAATATATTGTTTCAATTCATCCATATTTTTTTGCTTCTTAGCAGAAATGGTAAATATTTTTGTGTGTTCGGCATTGGGTTGATCCTCCGAGTCCCAAGGAATATCAAAGTCCTCCATTACATGGCGTAGTTTTTCCTTAACTGCTTTGATTTGGTAAATATTCAGTTTGTCCATCTTATTGAGGACAAAAACACTGGGAATCTGGTGCTGTTTCATGAATTGGAGTAACTCTATGGTCAAGGGTATGGTATCTGGGTTCTGGAAAAAAAATTTTTCCAATTCATCGTCCAGACGGTCGATGCTCACCACGATTAGCATCAAGAATATATTATTTTTATCCCGTTCAATATAGTTCAAGATTTGATTCTGTATGTATCCTTCGGACTTTCGATCTAAACGAACCATGCGCCCAAAACCCGGGAGATCAATCACATGATGATTTAACCCTGGGTCGTTGATAATGGTTAAGCGAACTGTGGATCCGGGAGTTTTCCCGATTTTTCCCTTGTACCATTTTGGATGACTTAATAATGAACGTGTGATTGAACTCTTTCCCACATTGGAGTTTCCCACTAAACACAAGCGGGGAAAATTTCCACGTGGATAAGAAAATTTTATTTTTGTCATTTGAATTCCTACTGCTGAAGTACTCTAATCTTAAATATCTAAAAAATCATCATTTAGAAAATCGGTAAACATTGTTTTTTTTTCAGTTTTGGTAAGAATGGGGCGATCCGAGATTGGATCTCCAACCATATTTAGTAATTCTTGGAGATGATCGCAATTGACCATTATTTTCAATTTTCCCGACTTAAATTGCACGACATTTTCTTCATAAATTTTAAGTCTGAGTATAAACCCTAATCCGAAATAAAATTTATGTTCATCGATGGGTTCCACGGGATTTTTGCTGGTTACACCCTTAAGCGCCTCATAAAGGGTTTGCTTTGTTGCTTCATGGTCTTCGATATTGAAAACTAAGTGCCATAATGCGTGATAAATAATTTTATTCCGACGTTTGCTCAAATTTTCAACGAATTTTTCCTTGGTAACAATTTTGATGCCCTGTTCCTTCTTTTTCTTCTGAATTTCCGCTTGCATCTTAGCCTCGAGATCTTCATCAATTTCGGGCTCAAAAATTACCTCGGGAGCTTCCGCTACCGCTCCAATCTCGCCTTCTCCAATCTCTGTAAGATCTTCTTCATCGATCAAATTCTCCGATATCGCCTCTTCCATATCAAGGAGGTCCTGGTCTGTGAAATTATCCAAATCTAATTCAGAAAATTCCATCAACTCGTTTTTCATATCCGATTCCGTCATTGGAAGCATTTCACCTTCCGAAGATTCTGGATTTTCTTCTTGAAAATCGCCTTCTTGTGAATTTAAATCCACAGATTCCTCCATGATAGCGCCTTCTTCTGGTGAAACCTCGTCTAATGATTCATCCACAATTGCATCTTCTTCGAGGGAATCTTCTTCTTGAGGATTCTCTTTTAGATGTTCATCAACTTTGGAATCTTCTTTTTCCAGCTCTTCTTCTATTTCCAACTCTTCTTCTATTTGAGGAGATTCGGGATCTTCCGCGTTCATGTTTATCAGTAAGTAACTTAATTTGAGCGCCATAATTAATTTATCCTACATCCCATGAGCATTTAGGGAAGAAGATTTTTAATATAAATAAGTATAACAAAAATCTAAGGATTATTAAAAATGAGCGAAATTACTGAGGTAAAAACTTCATTAAAGAAGATATCTTCTGTCTTTGATGATATTAAGAACGTAAATGCTGATTATATTCCGAAATTGGAAAATTTTCCTCCAAAATTAACAGAACTGGTAAAGAATTTCGAGGAAATGAAAAATAATAATATAAAGAAGATTGATTCTAATACCGATGAAATCTATGCCTTAAAAGATAAAGTAT
>JABCSI010000180.1 GCA_018238965.1 Promethearchaeota archaeon | reverse complement strand
GCTGAGTATTGACGAAGGTCATAAAATTGCAAAAAAGGTTGAGGATAACATAAAAAAGAAAGTTGAGAATATTTACGATGTTATGGTGCATGTTGAACCAAGCGGAAACATAGAAAAGGAAAAATACGGATTGTCGAGAAAGAAGATGGACAATGAGAGTAAAAAGAATAAAAATGCAAAATAAATACCAAAAACCTGCCGGCTCATACATCAGTTTTATGAGCAACAAAGTAAAAACTCATGGTGGCATAAACTTAGCACAGGGCATACCTGGATTTAATCCCCCTAAAGAACTTACCAATATTCTAAGTCAGATTTCTAATGATAATATTCATAATTTAGAATATTATAATCTATTAACATAGAAACCCCTGGGTGCCCAGAACGATTAGGATATAGCATATAAGGAACAATAAAGCCTAGTACTAATAGAATAGATCCAATTGAAATCGGTTTTAATGTGGGGGAAATCCTTCCATCCGAGCGTGGGTTGAAAAAATCGTTGGGGACCACGCACCGCCAATACCCACAGAAGAAACATCAATACGATGCCCATGTTAAACTCAATCAGAGTGTTAACGATAAAAAGTTCCCAGCTCCACGTGCCTTGTTCCAAACGAATCCCGGACAAACTCAGCGAAAGTTCTAAATTGAGTTCTACGAGGGTTCCCACAATCAGTAGATAGAACATATGTTCCCATTTCCATTTCTTTGCGATACAGAGAATAGACGCAATTATGATGTTCCCAATAGTCATGATGGTAAATGTGAGGCGTTGATTATTAGCGTGCATGTTTCGACTTACACGTATAATTTCATCATTTAAAGGAATCAATTGGGACGCCAGACCGATCAAGGTCCAGCCTACGAAAAAGAAGACCGTCCATTTCAAGATCTGGGACCAAGACCGTTTTTCAAACATGACCGCCACATAGGAAAACTGCGCAAATCCAGGGGAAAAACAAAACCATTGGAAAAATATGGTGGGAGTGATAGATCCTTCATATGTGCGGCTTTCCATCACGGTATACCAAAGATAGTAATCCACAAATAAATATACAAGCCATCCGATGATTCCCCAGATTAAGGGGATCCAATATCGCTTTTTAACCAGAAACATAATCCAAACTGCGAGGAAAATTAGATCGAAATATATGTAGTCTACATGTAATGTGCGGGTAACTATGGAATCAATAACTGCATCTGCTGTATCTACCATGGGATGAAGATTGTAAAGGAGGATCCTTTATAGATATTCGGAAGAGGATGATTAAAAATAAGAAATAAATAGAGAGAAGAGAAAAAAAATTTAATTCGAGAGATGGAAATGCGATTATCGGCGAATTTTCTTGGCTTCACGTTCTGCTTCACGCAAAACAATGATATCATTGAGCCGTACGGGGCCCTTGATGTTCCGTGTGATAATTCGGTTTTTATCTTTACCGTTTAGGACCCGAACTTTACACTGTAAAATTTCGCCAGTAAGGCCTGTGCGCCCCACGATTTGAATAACCTGGGCATCACATTGTGCATAATAGCTTGATTGGGTAGAACCACCTTTTTTTGCCATGTTTCATTACACTCCCTTACTTACGTAATGCCGCCACTTTCTTAACGATATCCTTCAAATCGGCTTCTGCTTCTTTGGGAACCTGGGTAACGGCTAACGCTGAGCAAGGGATGTTAATTTGGGCTGCCTTCCCCAGTTCTGCTTTGGTGCTGACAAATACATAGGGCACTTTCTTCTCGGTGGCAATGGCAGGTAAATGCATAACAATTTCGGCCGGGCTAATGTCGGCGGCAATCACAACAAGCTTGGCAATTCCACGCTCGATTGCTTTTGTAGTTTCGTTCATTCCTTTCTTAATCCGACCTTGTTTTTCAACAACGGTCTTGATTACATCTAAAGCCTTGGTCTTTAAGGCATCTGGGATCTCTATATCTACGTAGGACATTTTTAGTTTCAACCTCATTCAAAGGTTCAATGCCGGCCGATACCACCTCGGAAGGGGCACAAGCGCTGCGAAGAGCCTTATCATTATTTCATCGGCTAAACATTTTTTAACCAATAGTTTGAATAGGGGTCCATCTCAATAAAATTTTTCGATATTTGGAAGGAAAATAAACACGTAAGAAATTAGAAAAAAGAAAGTGCGTGGGATTTTCCAACGCTTGACTTTGGATTATAAATTTTAAAGATTTATTCTACTTTTCACCGAAATATTTGGTCCAACGGACTTTTCGGGCGGGTTTACGATATTTCAGACGCATAATTCTGCATTTCTTAGTGCAAAATTGGTAAATGGTTCCATCATTCTTAACATAGGTGGTTCCGGTACCGGGATGAATATCCTTACCGCAATAGGAACATTTTAAGATTTTTACCATGGTTAGCAACTCCTTCAGAGTAATCCCGGAGGATTATTCTTCGTCACCCTCCGCTTTGGCGGTAAAAAGTTTTTCCTTGCCGTATTTCACCACAATGGTATTAATTTGGCTCATATCATCGGTGATTTCATTGCCCCGCACGATTTTGCGGCGTTTTTCACCATGCTTTTTAGGAACATAACAAGGACCCTTACTTAAGAGAACTCGTCGTTTAATTGGTCCATGAACGTCTTTACGCATGGGAATGCCACCTGCATCGCTTCCACCCGTAATTTTTAATTTATATCCGGGTAATCCGATGATTCCACCATTAAAGGTTTCGCCAATCAATTTTCCCACAAGGGGTGTAAATTTGGCGGGTTCTAATACAATAACTTTTGTTTGTCCGCGGAATTCTTCTGGGGCTTCTTTCCCAGCGGCGGAAATATTGATTTTATATGTTGCTTCTTCGCTCATAATAGTCACCACGTAGTCAGGCTATTTTCTTCCATGGTATGTGCAATGGGATACGAATTCGTATCGAATGACATAAATACGGATGAAAATATACCCAGACCCTCCCTAACGATTCCCTCTCCCTAGAGGTGAGTTCGTCTCCTTTTTCAAGGAGAATTAGGGGTGGAGGTAAGTAATCAAAGGCGACGCGGATAAAGAAATTTACGGTTTTCTCGCAAAAAACCGTGTTTTGGTGCGTGGATTTAGGATGCGTGGATACAAAATCATGTAATTATAGAGCCCAATAGGGGGATTCCACTTTACGCATTATCTTCACGTATTCAATTAAAATTTCAAGGGTATCGGGGGTAATTTCATCCCGGAATCGGGTACGGAGTTGGCGGATGTCCGATTCGGGCGCCTTAATATATAATGAATCAGTCTCCAGAACATTTCTCCCTAAGACTGCACCGGGAATCGAAATAGCAACTTCCTCCCCATTTTTGGCAGAGGTGACAGATTTATTATTGGCTTTGATGGAATGTAAAGTGCCAATGACCTTCCCCTCCTGATTGACGAGCTTTTGTTTGGTAACAATCGTTCCACCCTCTACTTGCACGCCCACTACCAGGGGATTCGAACGTCGGAATATATATTGGGGAAGAATTGTGATTTTTCCGGGCTGGACCAGTTCATTCATGGCTTGGGCCACTTCCTGCGAGCGACGATCATTGATATAATCTTTGTATTCCTCCACCACCCGATAAATTACAGGACTGGAGAAAATACGGATACCTTGATTTATGGCTTCGATTTCCGCATCGGGAAGCGTTTTAACATTGAAGGCACAGATTTGTCCCCCAAATTCATCCATATCGCGTACCGCGACGGCATCCATAATATCTTTTTTGGTCACTGCTCCCACTTGGGCCTTCCGAATCATGACTTGCTCCTGATTAAACAACCCGGCCGCTGCTTCGAGGGAACCCAATGTGTCTGCCTTCAGAATTATTCCTTCTTCATCGGTATTGATACTGATGGCTTCCAATTCTTCCTGCACTGCCGCAATGGTGGCTTCCAAATCATCGTCACTTTCTACCGCTCGAATGGGTGATCCGGCTACCACTTCATCAATATTTGGGGCTAGGATCTTCACACCTGCCGCAGCGTAAATTATATCATTCTGTACAAATTTATGGGAGGGATCCCGTATTTCTTCCATATCTCGGGGAGTGAGTAGAGCCCGAACATGGGTTACAATTGGTCCGTCAAGTCCCCCAACTACAATTTTTTGGCCCTTTCGTAAATGTCCATCGAATATAATCGTGTCCAATGTCATCCCGAATCCTGTTTCTTTTTTTACCTCAAGCACAACGCCTTGGGCGGGTCCATCGGTGTATTGAATTTGTTCCTGGAGATATTGCTGAACAATCCCCAAGAGTACCATCAGAATTGTGGGCACTCCTTCTCCAGTCTTAGCACTTGTGGGCACAATTGCTAAATTCTTTGTGAAATCATTAATTCTATCATAGCGTTCAATCCCCGGGAATCCCTCTTCGTAGAATAGGCCGATGGTCTCATAGAGGTATTTATCCAGCAATTCCTTGGCCCATTTTCCCTGTGATTTATAAGTGGTCATGAAATCGGCATCTTGGATGGATTTCCAACTGTTGATCCGGTCGATCTTATTGGCGGCAATAATAAAGGGGACTTTTCTGTCCCGTAAGATTCGTACCGACTCCCAGGTGGTTTGCATCGGTCCCGTGGGCATTTCAATAACCAAAATGGCGACATCTGCCACTGCACCTCCCCGTTTGCGAAGGTTCATGAAGGCAGTATGCCCAGGCGTATCAATGATGAGTAAACCCGGGATAGTAATTTTTTCCCGCAGCGAAGCAGGGGCTTTACAGAAATCTAATATTTGATCCATGGGAAAGAAGGAAGCGCCGATGTGTTGGGTAATTCCCGCAGCTTCTCGCTGTTGAACGATGGTTCCACGAATATAATCTAAGAGTGATGTCTTTCCATGGTCAATATGACCTAAAACTGTGATTATGGGGGCTCTGATCCGTTTGTTTGATGCCATGATGAATTCCTCACCTTTGGGAATTATTTATAAATAGGTGAAGGTAACATTCTTGATTAATTTTATCAAGGCATAGGAATACATAGGAGCGCTATAGGAAAACGGGAAACATTCGTAAATTTCCACTAAATATATTCCATGAGATTAAACCGCAAGTTTTTTTAAACTGAAATGAAAATCTAAATTTAACATAAATCTAAATTTATATAAAAAATCTAAATGATATCTAAACAATAAATAAGTTATAGGTAGCTTATGATTAGAAGGAAAAGATAATGTCTCTCAAAGAACACATTCCCAAAATATATCAATCCTTTGGATTATCCGAAACGGAAGTAGAAGTATATTTAGTCTTCTTCAAATATACTCAGTGTACCGTGTCAGAGGTAGCGGGTATTTTAAATAAAGATGGTCCGAATGAAATTCAGCCGATTGTAAATAAATTAGAGCAATTAAAATTTGTCCATAAAGTTCCTGGAATAATAGACAGATACATCCCCCTTGAACCCTACTTGGAATTGTTTAAAAAGGAAGCAAACCAATTTCGGGACACAATTGCGGAAATAAAGGATAATGTCTTAATGGATCAAGCCTCCCGCTTTGAAAACCTGGAGAATATTGAAAAGGGAGCCACCACCGATATTAAAACTACCGTGGAAACTCAAATCACAAACATTTTAGTCGAAAGCGATAAACTGGATGTCGATAAGAAGGTATTGATTGAACATGGGATTAAACGGTTTACCGATACGGGGAAAACGGTGGAACAGAAAATCGAAACAGATACTTTCGAAGCCCGGGATAAATTTGAGGAAACCCGGCTAGCCTACACCACAACAGTGAAGGAAACAACCGAAGGAGCCCGTGATAGATTTCAAGAAACCTCAAAAAATCTCGAGGGAGAAATCGAAACTGCCCTGTTTATGGCGCGGGATCGCTTCAAGGAAACCACAAAGGCGGTAGAAAACGAAGTTCAAACCATTTTGAATGGTGGTCGGGACCGTTATGAAACCACCTCCCTGCAGGTGGAAACCGATTTACACTCCCATATCAACTCCGATTATTCTAAATTTGAAAATGCAGTGAATTCCCACGATGAGCATGCCAAACAAGTTCTAGATGGACACATGGCTAATTTGGGAAGTGACAAGGACCAATTCAATGCCCAAATTTCAGAATTTACCGGCGCCCACAAAACCAATTACGATACCTTTGAAACCGATATGCACTCTATGGTTGATACCCTCAATCAGGATTTGAAGGGGATTGCCGAACAATTTAAATCTGTTTATGATTCCACTACCATCGATCAAAAAGGAACATGGAATTCCATTGTGGATGATCTCCTGAAGGATTTTGGAGATCGCGTGGCCAACCTTGAAACGGAATGTAAAAAAGAGTTGGATGCCCATGTCGATTTTCACAAAGAAAACGTGGATGATCTGCAACCCCAGGTCCAAGAAACCTTGGAAAAATACCTTCTCCGCATGAAGGAAGTGGTGGACGCGCTGAAATCCGAATTCTCTGGATTATTAAACAACCATATTGATCATTCCCAAGCCTTTGCGGGAAAAATACAGGGTGACTTGAAGGAACGGGTTGAAACTCGCCACAGTGAATTAGCAGGGCAGGTATTGGCTTTCAAGAATTTTGCCGTTGAATTAATTGATAATCTGAAGGATACCAGTGACCGTTATGAAGGACTGGCCGAAGATCTCGCCAAGCGGGGAAGTGCTTGGAAGGCATTATTATTTGGAAAACATAAAGTATTTTTGGAAACCTACAAGGAAATTCAAGAACGGATCGGTAGCATTTCCGTATCCATGAAGAAAACCTTCGAGGATAGCACTGTCAATTACATCCAAGGAACTGGTGAAACTACCCAGCAATTGAAATCAGATATTGATGCTATTGTGGAAAAAGAAACCCAAGGTATGAAAACCGAAACCCTCGGATTGGATACCAAGCAAAATGAAACCCTCGGATTGGAATTGGATGAATTGGCCCATGAATTAAGCGATGAAACAAATGCTATTTTCCAAAAGAATCATGAACACTGCAGCCAAACGAACGTTAATCTAAAGGATCAAATTGAAAATTCCCTCCATACCCACCACGAAGACTACGAACTTGCGATCAACAAGCACCGCCAAGGCATCCTTAAATTCAATGATGATTGCAACGATACGGTGAAAACCAATGTGGATCAATGGTATGGTCCAATGGATGATAGACACAATGAGGGAAAGGTCAATGTTTCCGGTATTGTGAGATCCCATGATGGAAATGTTACCCAATACGAGCAACAGGCTATCGCGAACAATAACGACCACGTGACCAAATTTACTTCAGAATTTACGGACTTAAAGACCGAACAACGTCAAGTCTATGATGAACAGCTCACTTTGGTGCGCACTGACTTTGATCAGGTTAATTCCTCTACAACTTCAACTCTCCACGAACAAATCCAATTAGTAAAGGATGAGGTTGCATCCTTGGATGCCATGCAGCACGAAAAACTCGATGCACAAATCCAATTTGTTGAATCCGAGTTCGGACAATTGAATGAACTACAGCAGAAGAAGTTGGATGAGCAAATTGCTCTATTCGCGGAAGAGGTAGCCACTATCAATTCCACCCAACAGCAAAAAGTGGACGAGCATATTGCAAAGTTCAAGGAAATTATAGGCGCATTGGATACTGCCCAAAAAGCGGATATGGATGCCCAAATTGACCTAGTCAACGATGAATTCACTAAATTGGAAGATTCCATGCATGTGTTATTGGAAAATCGAAAAGTGACCTATGATGAGAAATTCACCGGTATGAAGCAAAGGATGACCAAAACTATCGAAGATACAATTTTGGATACCAAGGACGCCATTGCCGACTTTACTCTGAACTTCATGAATTCCATTGATGAAGCCGTGGAGATTGCTGAGGACGATGTGGCTGAATTATCTGCTATTTCCGATGCCTCTCAAAAAATACCCCCATTGGGACACAGCATTACCTGGCACGTGTTTGGAACCACAGCACTAGTCGAATCTATAATCGCTGCCATGGATCGGGTGAAAAGCACGATTACCATCATCACGCCCACTGTCGAGCCGAAAATCTTGGAAAAACTCTCGCAAGTTGCCTATACAAAGAAATCTGCCCGATTCCTCTATACTACCAACTGGGATCTCGGTAAATACGGTCCAATTGTGGAGAAGATGAAAGTTTTTGGAAATATTCAATTCCGCAACCTAAAGAGCGCCAACGATTTTTACGCTCTGAATCGGGATGGGGAAGAGATTATCCTATGTCCACAGGCCAAAGACGAGAAAGACGTTATTGCAATTGTGTCTGAATTGGATGGGTACGTGCAAATATTTGGATCCTTCATCT
>JABCSI010000179.1 GCA_018238965.1 Promethearchaeota archaeon | reverse complement strand
ACGCAAATTTCTTTGTGGTGGAAAATAGCCGACTGAATCATTGTCTGTCGTTATTGTGTGAGATTTTTTGTTTGAAATTTTTTGACTTTCTTTTTTATTTTCTATTTTGTTCGCTACTTTATTTTCTGTTTTACTTTTTTTATTATTCCAAATTATGCCGTAATCATATGAACTTTACAATAGTTTTCACCAATTCTTATGATTTGGCTTATATCCAGTACCGTTCACATTTAATCGAACATGAGGCGTACCGAAAAGCATGAAGCCACCATTTGTCAACATATCCCAATCCATACTAAAGGGCCCACCACAACCAAAATACAGCTTGATCTTCAAAACCAAGATTCTCCCCAAGCATACCGAGGAAAAATTTCCTTTCTTTGGAATTTATTTGCTCGATACAAGTGAATCGATGGAGGGGAACAAGCTGGAATCTGCTAAGGAATCCCTTGTGGAGCAAATTCAAACGCTTCCCAATGGCACCATCTTCAGCTTAATTACTTTTGGGCCGGTTCGCGTGATGGTGGATAATGTCGAATTAAACCCCAAATCAAAAAGCGAGATTATGGGAATTGTTCAAGATATGTCCACAACCGGGGCCACTCCCCTGAAATCTGCACTTAATATGGGTATCACGCTCCTTAAGAATTACAAGGGGCCGCTCCGATCGAGGATCATCACCCTCATCACCGACGGCTACGGAGATATTCCCCCAGAAGACGCACCGAGATATGCAGCCAGGATTCTCGAGTTGAAGGGTTCCATGGTTTGCGTGGGTGCACTCAACGATCACGATGTGGAATTGCTCTATAATTTGGCCCAACTGTCCCTGGGAAAGTATATTTTCGCCAAAACCGCCGACGAACTCAAGGAAAAGATGATCATAGCCAGCCATAAATCGGCCAAGATTCTCTTTACGCAGCCCACGGTTACACTGACTCCGAAACATGGCACGATCAAGGTGACCAGTGTGAACCAAGTCAGACCCACGGTGATCGCCCTGGTGTGCGAAAATGCGGTGCAAAAATCCACGGTCTTCTTTCGGTCTTTTGAATCGGGGGAGAACTATGAGGTTTTTATTAAACTGGATTATTCATTCGATGAAGAATTTCTTGTTGGGGCGGTATCAGCGGGTCAGGTAGAGATTCTGGAGTTTTTCTTCGATTTTGGCGCCCCCGATATGCAAGTTCGTCAAGTAGTTTCCATTCATTTTCTGGATGACCCGAACGGGTATCACCTTAATCGGAATTTGCTCAAGGAACTCAATTCGGTGGATTCAATGATTGACGAGATTCGGGTTGCCACGGAAAAGCATGACGCTGAGGGAACCGTGTTGATTCAGGGGGATGAGACGCGGGTTGTTAAGAATTAAAAATGAAATTTTCTTGATATAAAGATTTAGAATAATGATACTTGGTATTAACTCTATTCGGCTCAGTATCGACTAGAGAATTTCATATAATTCCTTTTTACTTAATTTTTGGCGACTTTTTTGATCATCCCAAATTTTTCGATAAGGATATAGGTATTCATAGAGAGCAGGTTGATCTCCGCAGAGTATGATTACTCCATGATCAATAATATCCCCCCTCAAATACCATGGCATATCGTGGAAAAAATGGATATCATAGTTTTTTCCATGCACATCAATGGAATTACATATTTCTTGAAAAATAACTTTCGAACTCATTGTACTCTTTGTACTCTTTGTACTCTTTGTTTTTTCTCCACCCATCACGATACATAAATCAATATCACTCCGAGATGTCTGATCGCCGTGAACTAAGGACCCATATAAGAATAATCCTTTAAAATCATCTATTTCCAGAAGAAATTCGAAATCAGATCTAATAGTTTCAATTATTTTGGAATCTACCATATTTCCACCTATTTTGGAGTCAACCACGATTCAACTTTCCCTACGAATTCATGAAATATCGGAATATGCTCCTTAATCGCTTCAAATGCCATAGTATCAAGTAATCCATTATATTCGTGAACTATGCGATTTCGTAATCCATTAGCCAGTTTTAGTTTAGAGATTATACTCTTTGGGAAGAAATCCGATTTGCCTATAATATCCAAATTTGAATAATCATCCTTCGGCATTTTCTTCATATCCTTGACAATCATGGCTGTGATGTCTGATATGTATTTCACATTCATCTGGTAGGCATGATAAATTGCAAAACTATCCTTTTTTCCAATTTTATCTTTAGTGCTCTGAGTGCTCTGATGAATTTCTTCATACCATTCTTCCAAATCACTTAACGTATCCTTCAATACTTCAAGTTTTTCGAGATATCTCTCAACTCGGAGCCGCTTCATTATTAATCATATAGAAACACGATTTTATTAAGATTTTTGAATTTTTCAATTCTGTAAAAACTTTTGCCTTTAAGATGAGATGAAAATCAACCCATTCTTATTTCTCAACAATATGCCCCGTTGCATCAATTTTCACTGAAACCACATCACATCCCGGGTCCTTCCAATCTAAATCTTTTCCATATTGCTGCAATATATCGTGGAAGTACATTTGTTCTTCTTGATTAAAATCGATTGGCTTACGTTTCGATTTGGTCGATTTTGATGGGGTGGATTTTCCTCGTTTTCCAGGAGATTGATTTTCTTCGATCATTTGTAAATATTGGAGAAATCGCGAGAAATTAAATATTCCCCCAAAATCCTCCAATGGAGCCATTCGTACCGCCTTAATGCAAATCGGTAGATAAATTCCTTCGTTCACATCTAAAGGATAGGTGGTCTCAAGCTGGATTTTGTGATCCCAATTATCCCCAAAATCATACAAATAAGAGATTGTTTTTCGCTCGGAACCTAAGATCTGCTCAATTGTCAACTCATCTTCATAATATTCAAAATCTCCATAGCCCACGATTGGTCCTTCTTGTTCCTCTCTATCTTGAATGCTCCCAATGCAAATTGTTCGCTGAAAAGGTTGTTTATTGGTAAAAATGAATTGATGCAAGTGATAACCGCCCCAATTAAAGATTTCTTGAATAAAGTCATGCAAATCCTCCAAAGAGCTATCGGATCTTATTAAAATTCGACGCCAAATCGTAGGTTTTGCATTACGGATGGATATTTTTAATTGATATATTGAAGGAGGAAATAAATGGGGGGGGTTTATTGAAGAAAATGACTGACTAAACAGTTTCTTGTTTTCAACATCTCCAACATCTCTAAAAGCGGATAAGAACACATCTTCGATAATGGCTTTTGCCTCATTGCTGATCCTGTCATATTTTAAATTTTTGGATTTATCCCCATCTTCGTCATCATAATTATCATCGCCACCATTTGGGAGATAGTCCTCTGAAATCCAATCATCCTGTGAATCTCTAATTCGTATAAAGGGGAGAGATTCAATTATTTCTTCTAATACCGAAGTATCCTCCAGGATCATCTTACTGGATGAAGTGAAAATCATTAAGGCGATCGCTCGAAATTTGATCTCGAATTCTTGGGTAATTGCCTTTATTTCTTCGGTAAAAAGCGGTTCATCATGACATAATGTCTTTTCCAGGATCCAATATTCTTCCATAAATAAAGAAAATCGTTCAAAATCCAAAATACTGGCGAAATACAAATAAAGTTCATAAGGTGTTGAGAGTTGATAGGCGCACTGCCCACAAGTAATCAGTAAATCAAAATCTCTCGGTTCCATTTGAAGTAAACCAAGAGAAATCACTAATGCGCTGTGAAACAATCCCAGATTGACTAGACTTATGGCGAACCCTTTCCACACGTTAAATCGATCCCAATGATAGAGCATACTCTGATCAACAGCCATTTGGGCGAACTTCAATACGGTTAAGAACTTGGACTTTTCCACCATCATTCCCGATAATTTTGATCCAGATAATATTTCCGAGACTTCAGCAGAATCGGGCAAATTATAATACATGAATGCAATGGATGTTAAAAAGTGGGGATTTTCTCGCCAGTTCGGGATTCTTTTTTGAATGGATAACATTTTCTTTTTTGCCTTTCCTATGGTCTCCATTAAGATGAAATCGTTCATTTCAGTAACCTCAGCAGAATAAGCCGATGGAAAGAATAATTCGTCTTGATCCTCTAGGAATTCTTCAATGAATTGCGGATCCATTCGTCGTGGTATGAGTTGCTGAAAATACAGTGAGTATTGTAACAGAGGAAATTTTTCGATGTTAAAGGTTTCTGGTAATTGATAGGTAAGTTCGGTTGGATCTGAGGGTTTTAAGGGTAGCATCATTTCCGCAATTAGAATTTGTCCTTCTTGGAATTTTTCCTCGAATGCACGAAATTTTTCAGGGTATTGTTCTGCGAATTCAGAAGTTAATATAATGCATTGTGCTTGAAGATAAAACTGAAATGTATCCTCATCAATGAAGAAATTTTTTTCAATTTTATCAATAATAGGTCCGGTATTGTAATCGGTGTTTTTCAATTCTCTCAGTACATACAATAATTGAAGAATGGATTGATATTCGGGAGAGTAGGTAAGTGAAATGTCTGCTTGATCATTTTTTACAGATTCATTTGAAATATCAGCAGAGTGGATTGAATTTTGTTCCGGCGATGATATTGGTGATGGTGATGGTGTTGGTGTTGGTGTTGGTGTTGGTGTTGGTGTTGGTGTTGGTGTTGGTGATAGTGATGGCTTGAAATGCTGGGACTCCACTTTTTCCCAAAGCCTGCGGATTTTTTTGTGAATGTCACGGGGAAAGGATGCTATTGTCGGCATATTAGCGACAACCGAGGGGAAGAAAATAAAGAAATGGTGTTGCGGTCTGGCTAATTCTTCAATAAGCAATTTACTCAACGTGTTCTTCGGGATATTGTGCAATTGGGGATAAAATTCATTAAGTTTTTCTCGTTGGAAATTGTTGACAAAGCCTTGAAATGTATGAAATATTTCTTGATGTTCCGCGATCATAAGACACCTTATTAGAATTAGGGAGTTCTCTTAAACACCATTATTAACCCATATATAATCCCTTGATTTTGATTCAGAGGATTGGTACCTCCATCATAATGTCTTCTGGATTTAGTTGTGATTTTCTTGTTGATAATTTTGCAGATGATTATTATTTTAACCCTTCTATCCCGTTTATCTTTCTATCAATTTTTTCATTATCTCGGTTAAATCTTTCATGTTATAGCATATTACTTTTCGGATTTCTCCCTTAAGGTTTGGAAATTCTGTAATTTTACGGGTAAAGGATTTTGCAAAAATCACATAGGAATAATTTTTATTAATTTTCAATTTCTGATATCTTATGTGCGGCTCCACTTCGATCAATGATTTCATAATTGATTTTGGGCCAACTTTTTCACTCCATTTACATTCCCCAATTATGGCTTCCAAATTATCACTATTAAATGCCAAAATGTCAATCTCTCTTTGAGTTCCATCAATTTTTCCCCACCATCTTCCGATATAATCTGTTTTATGCAATTCTAACATTAATTGCCGCATAGCTTTTTCGAAAATATACCCCAAATACTGATTATAACCCTGCTTAATGACCTCTATTGATAATGTTTTATTTGTAAATTCAGTATAGTGGGAATAAATAAACCTAAACCAGAAAATCATAAAGTTATCCTTCAAATAATAGTGTCCATTTTTTAATATAGCACGATGCGTCGTTTTTGGTGATCTTACGATATCGTTTATTGGATATTCTTGATAGATTAAATCAGCATATAACAATTTTCTCATGTATCCCGAAAGATCGGACACTTTCATATGAATAAAATTGGCGATTTCTCCATAAGTAGACTTTCCTACAGCAATTGCATCCAAAATATCAAAATATTTCGCCGGTTCTCTGAATTCCATATTCAATATCACATTTATTTCATCACCCAATAAATACTGATAATATAATTCATTTTCTAACCAATTCCACATAGGTGTTTCAATTGCCTCCAAATAGCGGGGAATACCATCGGCAATTCCATAAATTTCAAGTAATTCCTCGAAGGCACAATCGGGATGGAAATACTGAATCTCCCAAAATTTCATGGGTTCCAACTTGATTGTTGCGGATTTTCTACCGAATAAAGGACTCGGTTGGCCAATTAAGTTCTTCATCATAGAAATTGAAGATCCCAGAAGAATGATGTTCATCCTAGTCTGCTTATATTCATGATCGATAAAATACTGAAGCAGGGAACTTAGCAAATCATCCTTCTTTATCATATAGGGATATTCGTCCAAGATAATTGTGTCTACTGACCCTTTAAGTGCCTTTAATAGTATTTCGTAATCATCCTTCAGATCTGCGATTGAGGGAATTGTCTTGGCGCAACTGTTTTGAAACATCTTCAAATTTGCGTTATGGGAAGAATTAACCCCCATGTTGTAGATGCATTTGGTATTCTTGGTCAATTTTTTGACATAACGTGTTTTTCCTATCCTTCTTCTACCGTATATGATGATTAGATCAAATTTACCATTAGATAGAAGTTTTTTTCCTTTTTCCAACTCATATTTTCGATCAAAGAAAGGGGAATACATATTATTATAATGGCTATTCCCCTAATAAATTTAATTCGTTTTTGGAAAAAGGAGAAAATGAAGAGGAGGTGATAAGCTCCGTTTTTCTTCGATCTCGGCGCCCCAAACCTGAAAATTCGGCAAGAGATTTCCATATATTTTCTGGATGACCCGAACGAGTATTTCCTTAACCAGAATTTACTCAAGGAACTCAATTCAGTGGATTCCATGATTGATGAGATTCGGGTTTCTCAACCCTAATTTGGAAAAAGAGTTGTGTTTTTGATATAATATAACAAAAAACCCTCATAAATAGCTTTCAAAATCGATATTATCATCCGAATCCTTTTCCTCTCTAAATTTCTTTACTTTCTTAAATTTTATTCGTTTCTTCTTATATTTTTTAACTGCTGCTGAATCCTCTGATTTATTTTTTTCGTCTGGTGGAAAATAGAGCATTGTATCATCAAGACTATCTTCCTCATCGACTTTGAATTTAATTTGACTCCTGGGTTTCATTAACTTTATCATCGCCAGTAAGAGAATCAAGATTAAGGGAATTCCAAACCAGCCTAGCGTATTTAATAAGTTTTTTGAAGGAATTTTATCATCTAAGGGTGTTGATGAATCGTCTGTTGATGTTGGGGTGGGATCATCAGTTGTTGTTGCGGTGGAATCATCAGTTGTTGTTGCGGTGGAATCATCAGTTGTGGTTGGGGTAGAATCTGCAATATAATCATCGATTGACCAGTAACATTCATTATCGACATAATTATTCAGTAGTGGATTTGGATCACCAATACATGTATAAGCATTTCCTATTAGTAAATTACTGATGATATCATTATTTATAGAATCAAAAGCTAAACCAATTCCGTTATTAGCGTTAAATGAACAGTTATTTTCGAGGATTAAATTATATTCTGAATTGTATGTTAAAATCCCGCAGCCGCCATTATAAGAACAATTATTGTTACTATAGGTAGTATTAAAACTGGGAGACAAGCGAATACCATCAATTTGATTATGATGTAAATAATTGTGAGAAATTGAACTATTGGTGATTTCTTGGGTAACAAAACCACTCCATCCATTATATGACATTATATTTTCTCTAACTGTGAAATTGAAGGAATATAAAATAAAGAGACCTCTTCCAGAATTGTTAAAGAAGGTATTATCCTCAATAAGGAAATTATCACAGGTCCAGCACCTAATCCCATCTACTTCATGATCTTCAACTACATTAAAAACACTCAAAGAACAGTAATTGTTCGTTATTTGGATGTGTGAACTATCTTGGACCATTACTCCCGGGGCATCATTAAATATGCAAGTGTTATTATCGAGTATTCCGTTGGATACATTATAGAGTGATATCCCTGTTCCCGAAGAGATTGTGCAATTTTGTATAAGGAAAAATGAAGTAGTAGAAGAAATTGAAATACCATCGACTTCCCAATTGGCAATGACATACGGATCAATTGACGTGCCCGAGCCAGAAACAACTCCATTTGGCAAGGTAAAATTAAAATTAGAGATAATTTCAATTGTGGCGTGGGGAGTTCCTTGATTTTTCGGGAAAGATATTGAAGGATCCATTTGGGCTTCCTGAGAAACTAACATACTGTCAAGGGATTTAGGAATTTGAATATGTTGATTAGATGAGGTTAGGGAAATGAGTAGAATTAAGCCGAATAGAGCTAGAGTGCATGGATGTAATTTCCCCGTTTGCTGAGAAAATCTTATATAATTCTTCATTTTTTCTCATCTTTGAAAATGTTATCTAATATTCGATGGCTGGAAATAAAAAGCTTTCGAGGATTAACCGTTCCCATTACTGAA
>JABCSI010000178.1 GCA_018238965.1 Promethearchaeota archaeon | reverse complement strand
CATTATGTCTATGCCTAAACCTCTGAACTACTTTCTCCACTAAATCTGCTGTAGTAATAGCATTAGCACCGGGCTCTTTCATTATGACAACATTGACAGATGCCTTGCCGTTGATCCTGTTTATGCTTGTTGGTTCTTTCTTACCAACGATTACTTCTGCTATATCTTTTATTTTGATTGGAATTCCATCTCGATACTCAACAATAGCATTGTTAACATCTTCAATACTCTTGAATTTATTACTAATAGTAACTGTGTATTCATAATTTTTATTAAATCCATCAACAGTACCCGCATTGGTAATATTTTCAAGTTCATATAAGATACTATTTAATGTAGATGTAGTTATTTGATGAAATTATTTTTCCAATTTGTAATGCTAAAGGTTCTTTAGATACCGACTGCTCGCTTTTATATAATAAAACAATAAGAAGAATTCCAAATATTACTCCAAATGAAAATTTAATAAAGATGGCTCTAACTAAGTGAGTTAATCAATCTATTACAGTTCCCATTAAATTTCTTAGTGTGCTGGTAAAATACAATGATATTTTGAATGGTTTAGTAAGGGAATTGAAAAATAAAATTGAATAAATGATAATTGGGATGATTTACTCTTTATACATACAAATTGCCAACGGAACAGAAGCGCTTCTCCATTCTCCCGCTTTGCCTTGGTAATTCAAATCGATCTTGTAGCGCCCGTGGTTACTCAGAATTATGTACAGACTTCGACTCCGGAGTTGGAGGAAGGAATTTTTAAGCCACTTATCTGTCCTTCTGATCAGCTTCTCTGACAGTTCCTCGGGATTTTTCACTGACTTGACACCCTTGGCATGGAGTTCCTCAAAATCCAAATAGTGCAAAATGGAGAGGTCGTGGCGATTGATGACTTTAGCAGCTTCAATCCAGGTTGCCATATCTGTAGATTTAGCGATTGAAGGGGTACCGCCATCATATCGCTGAATATCCTTTTCCCTTCCAACAAATACAGTCGATTTTCCATGTTCTTGCAAGTGACGAAGAAGATGGAAACCGTTCGGTTCGAATTCAAATCCTCCGAAAAACGTATTGAATAGGACACCATGTAAATAGGGATTAGAGGTGCTTAATAGGACCAGTGCATCGGCTTGGGAAATTAGGAACGGTGGTTTATGGATAGTGATTTCGAATAAGCCGAATTGATCTATGAGATTTACAATGATGCGATCAATCCCTCGGGGAGCGAATAGATCAATCAAAGGCTGGATCGCGGGGGGAAGAAAAGAAGGTGTTTCTACATTCAATAATTGAAGCAAAGTCGCTGGCAAAGAAGACATATTTGCTTCTAATGTTGGCATAGTTTCATCTTGTTGTTGACTCATAATTAGTAAATCCCTAATATCATTAGGGAAAATCTTCTTTTATTTCTTTGTCTAACATTACCATAGCAAGAAATATTCTCTGGAAGGCTCCCCGATAATGAATTCCTTACAAGTAATAATTCATCTAAATTCCAAAAATCTAGAAATCCCACGTAGATTCCTTACAGAGGATTATAGTATCCTTCCTTATCCCCAACATATTTTACAGAATCAAGGGATATCCCGATTATCAGACCATGCTCTATTTCATTTGGTTAATATAGACCACAATCATCCATTCATTTCTCAAATGATCACAGAGATGAAGGAAGATTTCAGTATAGAACTTAAATATTTAAAAGAAATCCTTACCAAACCCCAAGTAGAAGAACAAATGGCGGAAATTCCCTCCCATCGAGAAGAAGAAGGGTATTTGTTGAATATCTCAGAAAATTATCTTGTGCTAACAGCTTTTTCAACGCACGGATTGTTTAATGCCTTTCAAACCCTTCGTCAAATATTACAGCAATCCGACAAAAGATCAAAAGAAATAGAGAAGAAAAATAAAAAAATAAGCAAAGAATATCATATTCATCAGTTTCAAATTACAGATTGGCCTGAATTGGCAATGAGGGGAGTATCCGACGATATCTCGAGGGGGCAAATCCCTACAATCGAAGGCCTAAAATCAGATATTAAGCTATGGAGTCAGTATAAACTCAATCATTATGCTATGTATATCGAGGATGTTGTACACACATCCAGTCATCCTCAAATTGGGAAAGATCGGGGTGCTTATACAAAGGAGGATCTTCAGAAAATCATCCAATTTGCAGAATCACGGTTTGTGACTATAATTCCCATAGTGGAGACCCTAACCCACATGGATAACATTCTCACCCATCCCGAATATATGGAATTGGGGGAATTTCCCGGCGCCCAATGTTTATCTATCGCCAACGGCAACATATACCCTTTTCTGAGAGAATATCTTGGGGAGATTTGTTCCTTTTTTCCCAATACCTATCTTCACATCGGGGGGGATGAACCTTTTGATCTCGGCCATGGCAATTCCCAGGATTTGATAAAAGCTGTCGGAATCCAGCAAGCAATGTTTGATGCCATCATGAAAATTTATCAAATTGCCAAAGATAGTGGAATTCGGAATGTCATCATTTACCATGATATAATCCTGAAGTATCCCGAATTATTGGATGTGCTACCCGAGGATATAATTATCATGTATTGGAATTATTCCTCCAAAAAAAAATACGGCAAAATCTTGGCGAATATACTGGAGAAGGGGCGGAGGTTAATTGTAAGTCCCTCAATGTTGTGTTGGTATAGACCCTTTCCAGAATACCGTTTAGCCTATAAAAATATGGTTCATTTTGTTGAAGGATTGAAGCAAGCAAATAAAGTCATTGAGAAAAAGCAGGGTATCTCACTTTCAGCATCGAATATGCCTCTTGGACAATTGATAAGTACATGGGGGGATTTTTCAAATCATAATCTCCGCGCAAATAATATTTATGGAGGAATCTTGGCAGCCAATTTATCTTGGGGATCCCAAGTTCCCGATTTTCATACCGCACTTCGGGATGTAATGAAGTCATTCTTTTGTCCTCCATTTAATCATGCTATTGATGATCTAACCCAAGTTATGGAAGAAACTATAGAACTTAATCAATTATCCCAACAAAGTAATTTTCTCAAAGGAAATCGGTTTTATGATGATTTTTACCGCAATCCCTTTCGAGATAGAAAGAAGCATCCCTTTAATTCAAATTATACCAAAATTTTCGAAAAATCCAGAAATCTATTGGAAAGATTGGAGATAATCCAGAAAGATATTACTTTTAATACCGAGCATCTGGAATACCTTCATTTTTCTCTTAAAACACTGCAAATATTTGCGGAAAAGGATCGAATGCGCGTTCAAGTAAACTATTTGTTGGATCAGTCAGGGATTGATAATGTTGATGCGGAATCTTTTGTGATTCGGGAGACTGCCATTAACGTAATTGCCGAGTTTATTGCTAAACTCTCTGCGCATTTTGGGAAGTATGAATTACTTTGGACAAGACATGCTAAATTCCCCCATTTTCAACGTCAATTAGAACGTTTTCAGCAATTGCACACACAATGTTCCAACCAAATTGATCTTCTGCGCGAAAATCTCCCCTTGACGATCCCCTTTTTGCGCTCAAAATATATCTGGTCCAATAAATCCTACTCTGATTCCAGTCCCCGTCTTTTCAAAAAAGTTATAACCATTCCTCATCCAGTTCGTCGGGCATATGTGCAAGTTATTGCAGGAAATCATGCCGAAATTTACTGTAACGGGATTTTCAAAGGATTTGCCCAAAGTCGGTTTTCGCTTTCCATTCTTCCGATTTTAAAATCAGTATCGGTTTTTGATATAACGAAGGATTTACTCGTCGGTGAGAATATTATTATTATCGAGGGATATCATTTCCTGAAATCGAAAGGATTTCTCAATGTAGTTATTCAGATCGAGACAACGGAAGGGAATATCATGGAATTCGGAACTGATAATGAATGGTCGGTTTCATTAACAGACTACGAAAATTTTCTTCGTCACCAAGAAACACAGGATTTGGGGAAATTAACGTGGAAGAATACAGTAGAAATAGGGCAATCTCCTAAATTTGGCGGGGATATTTACCATCCTAAATTATTAGAAAGCCAGCGTAGCATTACAGAAGATCATTTTAGGCATAATGAACATATCTACCTACTTTTGATGTTGGTTAAGGGGAAATTTTGGGCAAAGATTGCCCGATTCTTGTTTTCTTAACAATTCAGCCATGTGAACTTTTTTTTGTGTTAAATGATTTAAGGAAATCAATTATGGAGAAATGTTTGATAATTAATTGTGCTCATTCGGGAATTAGTGGCGATTTGTTAATCTCGGCTTTGGCGGAGATCATTTCCCGAGATAAAATGCAAGATTTTATCAATTTAATCACTGAAAATATGAATAATCTCCACCCACCTAAATTTACTCTTCAAAATAAGAAATCTTTCGGGATTGAGGGCTGCCATTTAGACGTTGAGAAGAGTATTCCTCCTACTGAAGCCCACATAAAGTTTTCCCCCGAATCCATTACTATCATATCTCCCGATGAATCCGAATCTGCAAAAAAATCTCAGCATTCAACAGTACTAACAGAATCTATTAAGAAACCAAGCCTAAATCCACAAAAGCTAAAGGATCTCTTAATTAATCTAAGCCAAATGGCAAAATTTTCTCCACTGGCTCAAAATTACGTTAAGGTTTGTTTCGATTTCTTGATGAAGGCCGAATCAAAAGTTCACAATATTCCATTATCCGACGTTCATCTGCACGAAATTGGGGCTATAGATACAGTTGTTGATCTGCTTAGTGTTGCTTACGGGCTGGATCAACTAGGATTATTTCAAGATCCACCCCTGATTAAAGTATATTCTCAAGCCGTAGCAGTGGGAGGGGGTACGGTGAAAATTGCCCATGGGAATGTTCCTGTGCCCGCGCCGGCAACTTTAGAGATTTTAAAAATATCCCAATTGAAATTTGTCTATGGTCCAGAAGACAAAGAATTAGCAACTCCTACGGGTGTGGCTTTATTGGCCGGCTTGAAAATGTCTGGAAATTTGACACAGGAATTACCCAAAGACGATATTATCATTCAGAATACCGGTATTGGGGTGGGGAATCTACAATTGAAAAATCGAGCAAATATTTTGCAATTACTTCTCGCCAAATCAACCCGGTCTGCCCATTCACAATCTCCTGGAGGATTGAAGCGCCGAAAAATCTACATACTTGAGAGTAATGTTGATGATGTTCGGGGGGAAATTTTAGGGAGATCAATTCCTATTCTCGTGAATGATGGGGCTTTGGATGTTAGTATAATTCCGACAGTCACTAAGAAAAATCGTCCAGGGCACTTAATCAAAGTCATCTGTAAAGAAGCCCAAGTAAACCATTTAATTAAATCAATAATGAAAAATACTGGAACGTTGGGAGTCCGCATCATTGAGGCCAACCGAGCATGTTTGGTTCGAAAAAACATTAATTACCCTATTGAAATAGAGGGTGATTCTAATACAGTAACTATTAAAGTTTCGATTGATGATTCAAACCAAATTTTAAATTACAAATTGGAATATGATGACCTGGCAGAACTTGCTGAAAATAGGAATATTCCCTTTCTGAAACTCGAAAAGATGGTTCAATCCCAGGTTTCGTTAACCAAAATTCAACAAATCCTCAATTCTATGGAATGATTCATTGGTATAATATAGTGTAAGTTAATAGTCGGGTCCATTTCTTTTATTCATCTAAATCATCTATTGGCTTCTAACACTTCAATTTCTCACTTTTTGGCTTGAGATCGTACATTTTTGGTTTGATCAAAGGAGTATTTGATGATTAGGAGAGTTTGTATGATAAAATATTAATATCTCTCTCTCTATGTATAATATAGAAAGTACTTCCGTGGTCGCTATGCCGATAATCTCCTTTAACATTTCCGATTCTCTCAAACGATTCTTGAAACGAATGGTCAGCAATCAAGAATACAAAAATAATTCATATGTAATGCGTCACGCATTAATTCGGTTGATGCAAGAGAAAGATGGAGATGGAACCGCAACTCTTTCAAGTCCTGAGGAATTTGAATCGTTTCTTCCTGATCTAACTGCAAGCATTTTGATCACTTACAAAAAATTTAATACTAAATTGGAGAAAAAATTAACACGACTTGAGATACTATTCCATAGGAGTATTTTGAATAAATTCGTATTTATTCACCATGACACCGTATTCGGGAATTACGTAGTTGAAAACAACATGACAAACATCCAGGACTTTATTACCGAGTTAAATGCCATGGAAGAACTTCAGAGCTTCCGCTATGTGATCAACGAGCCCGAAAATTAATTTGCTCTTTCTCTGTCTATCCCATTTTCTTTTCCATAATTTATTTTTAAATCCTAAATTTACGTTTTAAAATGTTAAATTCATTCAATATCTTCTCTCATCATATAAGATCTTTCCCACCGAAGTTTTCAAAAGAAAAGCGTAAGGTTAATTTAAAAAGACATTTTAAACGCATTATGGAAGATGTTGATATTAAACAAGATAGTAAGTATCAAAAAATTACGGCTTTAATATCTCAAGGGAAATATAAAGAAGCAATTAAGAAACTTAAACCCTTGTTAGCGGAAAGCCCCGAAAATCCTGGATTATTGCTGGATGCCGGTTATATTCATGCCAATTTGGGGAATTTCTCAACAGCTATAGAAATGTATAATAAAACTATAAAGCTTGTGCCTAAATCTGCCAGCGGATATACTGGATTGGGTTTTGTATATAATATGCAAGGTGAGTTGGAAAAAGCTATTGAACAGTTTCGCCGGGGATTAGAACACTCTCCTGATAACGCTTTAATTCATTTTGAAATTGGAGAAGCACTACTTGAGTTGGATCGATTTGAGGAAGCGCTTAAATCTTATTATAAAGCAGTTCAATTCGGTGGATTGGAAACAGAAGCAGAAACTTTGCATCGGATTGCTCAAGTACACTTAGGGATGAATAATCCTGATAAAGCTCTGGATGTTTCAAAGAATGTTCTAAAAACAAATCAAAATTTTCTCTCAATTTTCTACATAATGGCTGGGGCTGAAGTTATGAAAGAAAATTGGAAAGCAGCGAATGATAATCTTGATCAATATCTCAAGCATTTTCCCGATGATGAAAACGCACAATCTATGTTGAAGCACATTAAGGAAAAAATGTGATAAAGTATCTTATTTGTAAATTTTTTCTCTCTCCCTTCTTCCTTCTTCCTTATCTATTCCCTTTTCTTCAAATAAATTTCTTATTTAATCAAAATCATAGACAAGCAATATCAATTTACCAGAAATAGCTTTAGATTTCATAGAATAAATTAAAAAACGTCATAAAGAAAAGAAAAAAAAAGATTATAATTTTAATAGAGTTGATTTGAAATATTATTTAAGCTTCTGCAGTAAGGATTAATTCTGCTTTTGCTTCTTTCATTTTTTCAATTGCGCCTTTGGTGGCTCGTTCCACTTTAATTTCCATGTTTTTGGTAACTCTGCCTTTCCCAAGCAATTTATTGTATTTCAAAGCGCCGAGGTCCACAAGATATTTTTCGCCTTTCTTTTCTACTTGTCCTGCTTCGACCCATTGGCTTAACTTTTCTTCTATGTCCTTGATGTTGATTGCGTGGGTTTGATTTAGACGCTGTACTTGAGGTGGGATATGAAAACCATGTTTTCCAATCCTCCATTTATCTCCATCGGGTCCTGGGAAGCCAAGTGCCCTCATTTTTAAGTAGTAAGACCATTTGTACTTAAATTTTCCAGTAGTTAACCCGGTTCCTCCACGTACACCTTTAGCGCGGTGGGCACCTATGGTACCATATCCACGGGTTCGGTTTCCATGTTGTCTTCGGCTTCTTTTTCGAAATTTGATTGGCATTCTATTCTTCTCCTATTAAATCATTTTTTTCAAATAAACATTAATTTTATCGCCGACTTTTCCTAAACTTCCACCGGCTCCAACAGGTTTCTTGATAGAACCAGGGTATCCACCAATCGGAGGATGTAATCGGAATACGGGCTTTAATCCGGTAATTTCATTAAGCACAATATTGCCTTTGTGGAGAGCTTTCGCCAATTCACCCACAGATTTATAGACTGTATTTGTGCGAACAAAATTGTCCGTAATCGGTTTGTTTCCTACTAGCAAACCTCGTTTATCAAGCATTTTTTTGAGATTATCAGCAGAAATCGGACCATAAGCGATATAATCCTTCGCTTTTTGAATCATTCCCTTCGTTGAGGAAGTGGTTCTTACCAAAGTTGCACTATTTGTTCGATATAGATTCAATAAGTGCAGGGTGTGTAGAATCTTTCGATTCATCCCATGAGCGCCTCGGATTCGAATGATACAAATTGTTTCTTCTTCAACTTTCACATCTTTTTTCGAGGATGGTGTTTTTGATTGAGTTTTTGC
>JABCSI010000177.1 GCA_018238965.1 Promethearchaeota archaeon | reverse complement strand
AGACTGGAATTGTTGATATTGAAATCCTTAATAGATTCTCCGGCCCACTCCCGTTCACCAAGAACACGCAGTAGAAATAGTTTTTTCTCCGGTGGAACTAGAAATTCAATGCGGGTGGCGTGCTGAGATTTAATTGAAGCTTCTGGACACTCCCTTTTGAGATATTCTACAAAGTCCTTTAAGCCAACGTTTGTTGAAAATTCCAATTGAAAACTTTTTAAACCTTTCTCTTTAAGCTCAGATATGTCTGAAATCTCCACAATTTTACCGTTGCTAATAATTGCGACCCGGGAGCAATTTTTTTCGATTTCAGAAAGGATATGGGAACATATAAACACTGTGCAATTACTTTTTTTTTGCTTATCTCTCAAGATTTCAAAAAATTCTGCTTGAATCAAGGGATCCAGACCCGCTGTTGGTTCATCCAGAATTAAAATTTCAAAATCACCCATTAAACATGTAAGGATTCCAACTTTTTGTTTGTTCCCCTTGCTTAGAACTTGCATGGGCCGACTCACATCCAAATTTAATCGATCGGCAATGTGGAGAATTTCATCTATATCGAAAGAAATATCATATAACTTACTTAAATATTTACAGATTTGAATCGCATTCAACTCAGGATCTAAGCCAAGTTCCCCAGGAATATAACCAATATGATTGCGATAAGCAGTATCTTTATTGGGATTGATCCTCTCCCCTAATATTGTAATCTCACCTTTCACACCTCTCAGAAGTCCCAAAACCGCCCTAATCGTGGTAGTCTTTCCCGCCCCATTGGGTCCAAGAAATCCGAAAGTTTCCCCCTGTAAGATACTAAAGGAAATACCATCTACCGCTTTAACTACTTTCTTTCCGGATTTGTAGTACTTTACCATGTTGTTAACTTGAATTACTTCCATACCTATCGAATAACGCGGGTTATATTAAGATGTGATGATTTTTTTAGTTAAATGAAGTTAGGGAGGTGTGTGAAAAACCCATACATTTTTTACTCGGAGCGTGTTCCTCTTACATGTAATGCGCGACTTTTTGGTCTTTGATCTGGGAGAAACATTAATTAACTTCAATCAACAGGGAAATTGGCACCAAAATTTACAAAAGAAGGTCATTCCCCAAATGTATGCAACACTCCAAACTATACCTTCGCTGAATTCCCAATTAAAGAATCTGAATTTTGATCACTTCTCACAAGTGGTTTATTCCAATATTGCGCTGAAAGAAGAAAAACATCGCAGTATGGTCTCGCGGGTTGAGAAATATCTTCAAATTTTTGATATTCCCCCCGAACATTCAACCATTCGTTCACAACTGGAGGTTTTCCACCAAAATTTAAACCAAAGCGCAACAATCTACCCCGATGTGCACCAATCTTTGGAAAAATTAAGAAAGGTTGGATATACTCTGGCAATATGGTCCAATACTCCTTGGCAAAGCCCCGGATGGATATTCCATGACATTTTACGTTCATATGATTTGCATCATTACTTCACGGATCTTTATTTTTCAGGGGATTTTGAGATTCAAAAACCCGATCCCCGCACTTTACAAATCGTAGCGGAAAACTCCGGACAAAAGAAGGAAAATTTGGTTTATATTGGTAATGCTGAAGTCGATATTATAACGGGAACGGATTTTGGAATTCCGACGGTTTGGATCAATCGGGAAGGACGCTCTTTGGCGCTTGATTGCCCCCGACCTTCCCTTGAAATCACCCAGTTGGATGAATTGATGAAATTTTTACCATTAGAATAACCAAAAACTAACCTTGAACTAATTTTCATTACAATCCAGACCAAACTTAGAAAACGTTTGATTTTAACGCTTAATTTGATGTCAATTTAAGTAAATGTAGGATCTTTCTTATAAATGGGAAAACACAACCTTTTAATCATTCTAACCTAGGAAAACACAGAGTAATATGACCGATATAAATACACAAAATGATCTTGATGAACTTTGGGATTATATTCCCGGGGCTGCTTTCATCGCCTTGGGGCGTCGGGGTAGAGAACAAATTAATTTACATCAATGTTTTGCACCCAACTGCCATGAAAAGGACGAATCCAAATTGCACATAATGAAAGAAGAGAAAGAAACACCCGCAAACTCCAATCCTAACGAAAAAGTGGAACTGGTTAAATATCATGTCCATTGTGATTCCTGCAAGCAAGACTTTCAACTGGTATTTGAGCGTTTTCTTGAGGATTCAACAAATTCCGATGCAGAAAAGGTTGAAAACGATAAAGATAGTGAAGGTGCTGAAGAAGACGAAGACAAGCTCATTGTATTCGAAAACGTCTATGCTACGGATGAAAACGGGAAAACAAATTACGGCCAAATCGGGTTTGTTCAATCTAGATAATTAACTGGATAGAATCAGGTTTTTTTAAAATGTCCAAATTGCCCAAGTTTTCCGAGTTGTCCGTGTTGTCCGAGATTCCCGAATCGTCCAATATACCCAAAAGGATCCAATGCGTTCTCTTCGATTTGGATAACACCTTGGTTGGAATCCCCAACACCTATTCTTATTTTGATACGATTATCCAAGAGGTTGTGGAACAAGATTTTCACCTATCCCTTCCCTCCAAAGAGACGCGTGATTTTCTATGGCGTTCAGGCAAAAATTTTATTGAGATTCTTGCACAATGGGGAATCCAGAACCCCCATCAATTCTGGGAATATTTTGACAAGCGAGATGGGATAAAGCGACAAGATTTAATCTCCAAAGGACAATTGATCCTATATTCGGATGTTATACCGACTTTAACCAGACTACAGCAGCAAAAAATCCCAATGGGAATCGTTACCAATACGCCTAATTTTATTGCTCTGCCTGAATTGGAGCATTTTCACCTGAAATCCTTTTTCGGCACAGTTATTGGATTGGGAGATGACCAGGAAAAAGCCAAACCCGAACCAGATGGTGTATTTGAAGCACTCAATGATTTAAATGCTCAACCGGAGAATGCAATATTTGTAGGCGATTCTTCGGTGGATGTACTCGCAGCTCGAAATGCGGGAGTATACCCCGTAAGGATATCACGGAAAAATAAGAGATCTTCCGGCTCAAAAAGGTTGCAAGGGATTCAATACTCGAAAATTGATGGTCTAATTGATCTTTTTTCCCTTTTTCATTTCGTTTCTATTGACTAAAAAATCAATCAATTACAGAAGTTGAATTAATATCTTATGTACTTAAATTTTTAAGATCGATCCCTTACTAAAAGATATGGAGACCACGATTACAACCTCAATTAAGAAGGCCTTTGTATATCAACAGGGCGCCCGATTAGTACATGAGGCACATGTAGAATTAAAGGAAGGGCAAAATCGTCTAAAGATAGAAAGAATGACGAAATTTTTAGATAAAGAATCGGTACGCGTGAAGGGAACCGGAAATGGAACAATCATAAATATCAATATTGAAAAACATACTTCTGAAATCTCCAAGCTTCCGGAATTGGATAATCTTCGCGCCAAAATTGAAAAACTTGATCAAAAAATCCAAAAAAATACTAGCATAATGGAACAATTGGAAGCCTCCAACGGAGATTTCTCGGTTTTTGCATCTAATTTTTTTAAACGGGCGCCGGTTTATTTTAATCGGGCAGAACTTGATCTTGAGAAAATTACCAGCATGGATAATTACATCCAAGATAGAAAATTAAAATTTATAGATGATGTGCAAAAAATTGAGATGGAGAAGCAGAAGTTGGAAAAAGAACGGCAATATGCTCAGAGGGAATTACAATTACTTGCCCGAGTTTCGAGGGATTCTGTTGAAGAATTTTATGAAATCATTATCTTATTGGAAGCAAAAAAAGCGGGAAAATTTGAATTGGAAATTGAATTTCAAATAAAGAAGGCGCACTGGATACCATTCTATGATGTGAACTTGCAAGAAAACAGCGCACAAATTAAATTAATGGCAAACGTGTACAATAGAAGTCAAGAAGATTGGTCTAACATCGAATTGGATATCTCGAGTGCCAGCCTTCAACCTGTGAGAATCGTGAAACCACACCCGTATATAGTTAAAGAATTTGTACCCATCTCCTATAAGAGTAAGAGTCGTAAAAGGATGGCAGCGAGTCCGAAAATGATGCGGGGACCCATGGGCCCTCCTAGTGGTCCACCTGGTGGTTCTCATAGTGCCGGGATGGCAAATGAAGTTGAATTGCATGCACTCCATCTGGCAGTAGAACCCGCACCGGAATTAGCAGTGAATCAAGCCAAAATATCGGAGAATATGGGAGTTCAATCTTATGTCATTCCAGAACGAATTGATATTCCAAGCGATAGCCAACCTCACCCAGTAACTTTGATGGAAATCACCCTAAAGTCCAAAAAAGGATATTTTTGGAGTAGCGCTGCATCTTCCATGGTGATCATTCAGGATACTCTGGAAAATGAAGACTTCCTTCTGTTCCCCGGAAACGCTAAAGTCTATTTCATGAACGAATTCATTGGAGAATCCCAAATTCCGTTAATTGCCCCCAAGGAAAAAATTGAATTGGGAACACGAAGAACCTATGATTTGAAAGTTGAAAAGAGATTGAAAAGCCGGAAAGTCTCCAAAGAAGGAATTTTGAAAGGAAAAATAACCAAATCCTATGAATATGAAATCAAAATAACGGTTTTCAAGCCCAATGATCATGTTTTGAAACTCATGGATAGCATGGTTCATTCCAATTCAGAAAAAATTAAAATTGGAAAAACTACATTCTCTTTGGAACCAAAATCACAGGACTTGGGCATTCTCACATGGGAATTACCCTTGAAGGACAAAAAAGAAATTCTCCTTACCTACTCTTTTGAAGTAACTTGGGAAAAGGATATTAAAATTTCACCTGCATTGCCCTAGATGAAACTTAAAAAACTTGCAAATCAACAAACTTTTTTTTTGAATTTTTCCTATGCTTTCTTATCACGATGGAAGAAGTGAAGTTGTGGCGGAATTTATGGAGTTTGTCGGTGGAATTTATTCAATTTTATTTAGCCGATGAACAAGATTTAGAGCCCGAAAAATCAATCTTAGAAGAAATATTCCATCGAACCTTCATCTATGGGGAGGATCATTTAAGAGAAGAGATAAACGAGACCAAAATTACCACAAAATTAAATTTGGGAGTTATTTTTAGAAAAACGAGTGTAGATTATCATTATTCATCCTTGGTTGAAATCTTCTCCGAAATTTTTTCAAAACGTTCTTCTCCACAAAAATCACAGCTGGGACAAGAATTCACCCCCATTCCAATCATAGAAGAAATCGTAGCAAAATGCATGGAATTATCAAATGATAACTTAGATAAACGATGGTTGGATGCCGGATGTGGGGCAGGATTCTTCATAGGCAGAGTATTGATAAACGAATTCAAAAATATTCATTTAAAATTCACAACGATCACAAATGTTGAGGAACAACAAGCTGAAGTAATAAATTTGTTTAAAGATTTACGTTCCCGGTTAGGAGCTCTCGATATTGACCCCCTTAGTATTTTTGCAACATCTATTTTCTTGAACATTCTCTCTCTCCTTTTTCTCCGTTCTCTAAAAATCCCCCTAACAAAGAAAATTGGTTCACTTCTTCCCCCTGTGGACATTAAATGGCAAAATTTCTTAGGTTTGACAACAGATACCTATGATTTTAATCCAGATATCATATTAGGAAATCCTCCGTACATTTTTTACCGTGATATTTCAAAATCCGCTTTGCAAGAATTGCGCTCTCATGGATTCAAAGCCACAAAAGGGCAATTTGATCTTTCCGATGTGTTTATTGAGCAAAGTTTAAAGATACTTCCACAGGGAGGGGTGATCGGTGTAATTATTCCCGAAATCCTCCTTGTGTTAGATTCTAGGGACACTATTCGGAAAGAAATTATTACACATTCGGAATTCGTCAAAATTCTTCCGGTAAGTGATGCATTTCATCACGTTTCGGTTGAAAACATTCTATTGTTTGCGAGAAAAAATCAAAATCACACAAATACGACCATCCAAATCGAATTTCAAAACGAAATTATGTTTTCAGGGAATAAATCCCAAATTGGCACAGCTTTATTTTCCATGTTAGCTCCACAAAAAAACCAGCCTAATTCAGTGGCAACCATCATATCATGGATTAACGACCAATTTTTAAGCATTAATGAATGGAACGTGATTCATTCTGATGATTTGGAAAACCAAATTCATGTATTTCGAGGTGTTGAACTTTCCAAACGGGGGGAAATCATGCAATGTCCAAGTTGTAAAGTATGGATGCCCTTTTCAACCAAACTCGCCCAATGTAAATCTTGTAACATCAAATTTCATCAAAATCCGCCTCCACATATAATTATTCACCCAATGGAGACTCAAGAAAAGATGATCAAAAATGATCAGAATCAAGGACTTTTTATGCAAAATTTTACCCATTCGGAGACGAGCTTGACCCCTGATGCAATTATCCAGCTTAATCACCCTGGAATCAATTATAAAAGCCTCAATCTGTATGAATTGCCCCGAATAGGAATCCGCCAATTACTCCACCACCATAAAATATGCGCGGCATATCTCCCATCCAAGGTTCTTACATCTCAAAGTGTATACAATATTCGGCTTCCTTCTCTACTCCAACCTCACATCCACCAATTAATTGAAGTCCTACGATCGGAGACAAGTGCCTATTATCTCTTCGTTCATTTCAGCCATGGAAAAAAACTTTTTCAACGAATATTACTGAACAAATTAAAACAAATCCCGTTTATTCCTAAATTGCTGACCGAAACCCCAGATATCGATACCTCGGATGTGAAATTTATCAGAAATTTCCCGAAATTACTGGATCTGCCGAAGAAGTATAAAAAAATTATTCTCTCCCAGCTAAACCAGTAGTAGAGAATCTATTCGTTTTTTTGCGAAAGAGCATCAAAATCCCATGTACGAGCAGAAATAAACTCAGAACAACGAGAATTATACCAAATTCCAATAATATGGGAGGTTGGAAGAGAATATAGACATAAAGTATGGCACTTCCACCGATTAATCCCATAGAACCAAAAAGAAGCATTTTCTCTTTGTCTAATTCTACACTATAATAATAAATTCCGTAGAGAAGCAAAATTACTGTAATTAGGAAAAGTATGGGAAGGATAATTGGTGATTCGGCAAGCTCTGGAAAGAAATATTTTAAGAGAGAATAACTGATAAACATCAGAATTCCGAAGACACTCATTATTGATGCTTTTCGGGGTGTGGCTCGGAGAATTTGAGGAGGGGGAGATTTGGCTTGAGAGTTGGAGTTCATGGTTTAAATCCTAAACTGAAAACGAGTTTCTTAATCTACTGCAAACTAACTTTCCATTTAAAAAATATGGAGCCCAGTGGTTATGCAGTTATGTGAAAATTATACGAATTATAAGTGGTAAAAATTTAAGATATCTTACTGACACCGGCAATAAAATCCTCCAGAATTCCCGAGATAGCATTAAACGCATCACTATTTTCCCCGGGAAATCCATATCTGCATATTTATCGATGAGATTTTGGATCTTTGGGATTTTGTAAAATCGAAACAAGCTATCATAATCCTTCTTGCGTAAATTCATTAAAAATATGCGAATTAGGTAATGCAACTTTAATTCCACGCCGAATGTGGTTTTAAAGGGAAACTGATAATGGCGCCAGAAGAATTTCCGAGAGAATTTGCCCTTATCAAGAGCCTTTTTTATCGCAGGGGCAAGAATTTTGGCGGCGGACAGGATCATAATAATGCCACCTCCGGTTGTCGCTTTAACAAAGGAGGTCGAATCCCCAATTAAAACAACATTATTGGGGATAGATACACTATCAAGGGAATTAGAACCAAAAGCATACGTCCCAATATTAGTTACACTGTTCGGAATGATTATACTTGTCAGGCTATTGTCAGAAAATGCATAGTCGCCAATATTCTCCAGTGTTGAAGGTAACTGAATAGTTAATATGTATTTGTAACTAAACACCCCATCCCAAGAACGAGACTTATCAGCAATACCTGTTACTGTTTGTCCGTCTAATGTTTCGGGAATAATAATAATCTTCGAAGCAAAATTGTAACTGCAACTATCGATAACACCATCGGTTACTACTACATCATCATCGGTAAGAGTATAAGGTATATTTGTATAATAGTGGGTATCAAAATCGCTTATGGTTTCTCCGGGGGCGTAGGTATTACCATTATCGTCAGAATAGTGGACAAAACCTGTATTAGCATGAGTTGGCAGGATAATATCAGACAATTCGGAATTTTCTTTAAATGCAGTGCGACCGATACCAAGAATATTACTGTTTGCCTCAAATGTTACGCTTGTAAGGCTGTTAACCCGAAATGCATGATTTCCTATAAAAGTAACACTATTGGGAATAGTTAC
>JABCSI010000371.1 GCA_018238965.1 Promethearchaeota archaeon | reverse complement strand
CGGACCTTATCCCATGCATGATCGTATTCTGATCCGGATAAGCTTAACCCGCAGGTCTCACACGTCTTTCTTTTCATCTGTGAGGTCATTATTCCCCCACATTCAGGACATCTTGCCATGTTTTCTATTCACCTAAGAGTATATTACTAAAAGATTCCTTAAAAAATAAAATTTTTCTATTTAAGGAAGCATGTGTGATGTAGAAAGGATGCTAATGGGATCCAGAAGGGGAACGATCTACATACAATCGACCGAATATCTCGGGCGGGAAAGAAAAAGACAGATGCGCTGGGTATGATCTTGCATATTTTCCAGAACAGGATCTTATCGGGGAAATATTGCGTTTCGTGGAAAAATCAACATAATCTCTCCGTAACATATCGTTTTAATTCGGGAACAATGTCTTTGGCGGATCTTTCACTGTTATATTAACCAAAACCATATCGAAAATTCCACGATTAAAATCCATTACTGGAGATATTTTCGTATTTTTAGCATAATTGGCAGTGGTTTTTGTGAATGATTCACTGAAAATCTGATAATTGTGCAGAAAAAGATGAAAGAAGCAAAGAAAAAAATCAGAATAAATTCCTAAAATTAATTCCTAAGTTTCAGCGTCAGGCGATGGTGGTGATACTGGTGCTTGTGGTGCAGGAAGTTTGGGTTCATTTTCAACCACTTTTCCTACCTTCCATTGAATTTTGATAGGGCTGAAAATAACGAAGAGTACCACCGGAATCAAAATAAGTAATCCCCCCCAGAGATAAAGCCCAAGATTTATACCCAAGGCTATAACCAGAATTTTTGGAAAGCGTAGATTTCCCACAACGAAGACATCATTGGCCAGAAAATTATACTCCTTTTGATTCATAACATTGGCATACCTACTATAGAATAACCCGAACAACATAACTGCCCCGGTAGTTAAAAGAAATTGAATAAAATTCCAGAAACTGAATTGGAATAAACGAACCAAGGAAAAAATCCATATTACTACCACGATGGCGGCTGTAACTCTCCACAACCACGGCCAAAGGAGTCCAATGGGTTTTTCCAGCTTAAGCCAGGTTCCCGAACCATAAACCAAAGAACCATTAGTGTCAGCATCGGGAGTAGCATGTGATTGGGTAGGATCCCAGTGACATTTGGGACAAATTGAAGCGGTGGCAAGCGAGATTCCGCATTGTGGGCAAAATTGTGCATTTTCTGACATCATTCATTCTCTCCTTCTCGGCAAGCGACGAGTACTATACATAAGATCCCATCGCCATAAATAATTATATGAGATAAATGAATGTCGATGGTATCACCTAAATAATTATATCGATCTTGATGACAATTACATTAAATTCTGTCTCTAAAGGTTTTTAAAAGATTGACAGAAGATTTACTTATTCATGAGAGATCCCAACTCCACCAACTCCACCCTTGATGCGTTTTTTAGAGCCAAATCTGTAGCGGTCTTTGGAGCATCCACCAACCCTAACAAAAGTGGTTACAAAATCGTCGAAAATTTGCTTCTTCACAAATATTCCGGACCCATCTATCCCATAAATCCACGTGGAGGCAATATTCTGGGTCTCAGCCTCTATAAGTCGGTGTTGGAGGTCGAAGCGCCCGTTGATCTGGCGATAATTTTTGTGCCCGCAAAATTTGTAGGCGGTATTTTGCGCGATTGTATTACCAAGGGGATCCCCGCGGCCATAATCGAGGCTGCTGGCTTCGGGGAAGTGGGGGATGATGGGAAGAAACTGCGTGAAGAAATCATTTCAATTACTGAGAATTTCACCAAGATTAGGATTTTGGGCCCCAATTGCACCGGAATTACGACGGTTGATCAGGGTCGGGATGGTGAAGGATTCTTTTCATCATTTATTCCCATGGGTCCCACTAAATCGGGAAGTCTGGCTATAGTTTCCCAGTCGGGTTTTATAAACGGCGCCTACTATCCCGATTTCACGGGCAGGAATCCCAATCTGGGATTGAGATACGTCATTACCATCGGAAATAAGATGGATGTGAATGAAAATGATGTTTTGGAATATTTAATCGGGGATCCGACCGTTTCTACCATTGGAATTTACGTAGAATCCTTTAGGGATGTGCGCCGGTTTATTCAACTGTGTCATCGTGCCCACAAACAAGGGAAGGATGTAATTTTGTTACGGAGCGGTTTTTCTTCCATCGGATCCCGTGCCACAACTTCCCACACCGGCGCCCTGGCGGGCCTGACCAAGACCGCGGCCCGCGAATGGCCCGAAGTACGCTGCCGTGCTTTTGACATCAATGACGATGACGACAATGAATTGTCCGCCGCCGCGATCGTCAAGGCCACAACCCATTATAAGAATCCTGATATCCTCGCTGAAGTGAGCCGAAATTTGGGCGAAGCAATGGTTGGTATACAAATCTCATCCATGACCGATGAAGAAAAACTTGCAAATCGTGGCTGGTAAGGCTTTATGATCGTA
>JABCSI010000018.1 GCA_018238965.1 Promethearchaeota archaeon | reverse complement strand
TATTGGTAATTTGCCTGCCAAGAAAAATATTTCTCCATAAAGTTTGCTTATCTGCCAGGGCTTTTTCTTGATATACGGTTTCTATTCCCAGATTATGAGCCACCTTTACAGAATATTTTTTAGGATTAATTTTTACACCTCTAATATACATTTCACCATCATCAAAAGAATGCACTCCGGAAATAATTTTAATCAAAGTGGACTTACCTGCACCATTATCACCCAATGGCGGGATGCAACATGGATTTCCTTCTTAAGTCTACTATTATTGTATTGCTTGTATTCAATTGTTCCAGAATTAGACTTTATGGGTTCTTTGGTTTAGTCCTCTGACCGAAAAGGAATTCTCACCCAAGGAAATAAGCAACATCGATAAAATTTTTTTCTTTTTCTTTCTAACGGTTCAAAAATTGGTACTTTAGTCCTCTACAACATCTTTCAGATCATCGATAACTGTGACATCATCTGAATTCTTGTGGGAAGCAATCTTCCGTTTGAGTTCAGGGCGCCCGTACACCAGCAGGATTTTGCGGAACAGATTCCGCAGATATTCGAATTCCTTTTGCGACAGAAGTGCCCGTCCAATTACATTTTGAAAGGCTTGAGAAGTTCGAGCATGCCGGTGATCTGCAAGAGGAGTTTGATAAACAACTTCGGAAAATATTCGGGTTAATTCGTGTTTCGTTTGGGAATCGGCCAATAGAACCTGTTCTCGGGTTATTTCGGTGGTTTGAATGAAGATCTGATACAAAATAACCCCCACCGCATGGGAAAGATTGAGTGTAGGATAAATTTTACAGGTGGGGATTCGCACAATGAAATCCACACACCCCAATTCGCCATTACTGAGGCCAGTTGACTCTCTACCAAACACAAGGGCCACCCGTGCAGAGTCAGGAAATTGCGCAAAATCGAATTCTGGAAGATAAACGGGGATCCGCGTAATATTTTTGAAGGCAATGCCCTGCGCGCTGGTTCCAATTACCGCATGAAATTGTCCCAAAAAAGTTTGAAGTTCCTCCAGGTAAGTTTTGGAAGCAAAATGGAGAACATGGGATTGGGAAAGCACATCATCGGCATGCATCGCAAACCCAAAAGCAGTTTTGTTAAGGGGATCGGCCAGGGGGTTAATGAGAATCAGTTCACTACAGCTGAAATTCTTCATAGCACGGGCAACTGCCCCGATATTCCCGCTATTTTCCGTGCCAATCAAAATAATTGAAAAGGAATTTTTCATTCATTCATTCACTCACAATTTGAATAATTCCCCTAGGGCATTAAGTCCGCCACCGTGATCGTGGATGATTGAAGCATCCTCTCTATGTGGCTGCGGATAATTTCCACCAAGCTTTGGAATAAATCAATGAAATGGTTGGAAATGGACCTTTTAATTTTGGAGTGGAATATGATGCTCAGGGCACCATTGAAATTATGTGGAAGACTTCGGAATGGAACCATCAACAAAGATCGTTCCCCGAGCGGTTCTACATATTTACGAAGAGATTCATCGAAATCCATTCGTAAGGTTTGAATATCAGGCGCAAAAAAAGGTTCATTTTGGATAACTTTATCCGCCAAAGCATGATTTTTTGCAATATTGATCTGGTTGAATCCTGCCATTCCAGGAAGCTCATGATCCGGATTATTCCAATTTCTAATTCGTACCAGGGAATCTCCATCTTCGGAGAGAATATATAAAAATAAATAATCGGCCACAAAATTAAGATTTTGGAGATGATCTTTGGGATGCATGAATTTCCCGATGGATTCAAAATTCGTGTTAAAACGTTCGAGTAACTCGTTCTCAGGAGTAGTAATCAAGGAAGTGGCAATATTTAGCATCATCCCCCCGAACGCCATGCGGTATTGAATTCGTTCTTCCAAATTGAAATTTTCAGTGACGTCTTGGCAATTCAGCACCAGACCCTCGATCTCGGGTTTTTGCCGTAAATCGGTAATATGAGCTTCTAATTGAAGGTATTGACCATCACTTGCCATAAAACGGAAATTGATGGAATCTTGATGCGATTCGTTGGCAAAAATGCGTTCTAAACTATCGATCACCGTCCTGTCCTCCGGATGGATATGTTTGATGATAAATTGTTTATCAATTAAATTATTGGGGAAGCCCGTCATTTGTTCGACATTGTCACTCAAAAAATCTAAGCTTATCGATTTTTCCGGTTCTTTTTTCAAGACTAAAACGACATCGTGGGCATTTTCAATCAGAGCACGATAATATCTATCCCACTGATTAAGCCCCTCTTCGGAATATCTATATAATTTGGCCGGACCTATTGTTTTTAGATCAAGCCTGCCCATTATCTCTAAAATCTCCAATTGTTTGGCGATCCAGTTACGATTAAGTTTTGTAAGGGCTTTGAGATCCGTGATGGTGAGACCATCGGGATGAGCTTTGAGAACATCCTCCAGATATTCGAGCAATTCACGGGAAGCATCTCTCTTGGTCATCCCCAAATCAGCCGAAATTTCATTCAATCCTATCGAAGTCTTCCCTTTTTCATTGGTTTGCTCTTCGATATATTTCTGGATACGTTTCATCATTAATATTAAGGTCTCCCTAGTTTTTATTGTATTGCATTGCAAATTTGCTTCATTTTTGGGAAAAAAAATTTACGATTTTGGAGAATTTGATAAATTTGTGGAGCATATTTATTTACATATCTACTTCCCTAGAAATGATTAGATTAGATATGAATGAATCCTCAGATGCCCAAATAAAAAAACTTGCCTTGGAATTACTCGAAACCACCCGATTTGCTTTCCTTACAACTCTAGATGGGGAAAATTTGCCACATACAAGGGCGATGTTTAATTTGCGCGATAAAACGAACTTTCCCGAAATCGCAAATATGTTTGAAGGGTCAAAACCCCTCATGATGTATTTTTCAACCAATACCTCCTCCTCCAAATTTACCCATATATCGAATAATCCGAACGTAAGTGTCTTGATATCACGTACTGAGGATTTTTTGGGGCTCACCCTAAATGGAAAAATTGAGATTATTGAGGATCCGATAATTAAGGAGGGTTTATGATTTGAAGGATCCGATAAGTATTATCGGCTTGGTAAAAAAGATCCGGATTATACTGTTCTTCGCTTGATCCCCAATAACATTGAATGGTGGGGCGCCGGATTAAAAGGGAAATTGGATTTAATTGATTAGAACATTAGATGATTAGGCGCGGGTTCCAAATTCCCCATTAATTTCGTCAAATAGATCTCGGAAATCGCTATCCTTATGATAAAAGACCGCAGGATATCCCATGGGCACCTCAATCTTCACCGTTCCCTTTGAGAATGCCAAGCCGGTCCAGAGATGAATCCATCCTTTTTCGGGAAAATACATAATTTTCTGGGTTTCACCAGCCTTCAATATCGGAGCAACCCAAAAATCCTTACCCAGCAAATATTGATCCTCGATAATGGTTATCTTGGGATCGCGTGGGTAATAAAGAACAGGCGCACATGTTATCGGAACCCCCGATTCTTGGTATTCTTGGGCACAGTGCTGTAAATAGGGCTTTAGCATAACATGGATTTGAGTCATCCTGGCTAAATGGGCCAAGGTTTCCTCATCGCTATCCAGCTGCCAATTCTCTTCCGGTTTTAATCCTTCGTTGGAACGCATAATTGGGCTGAAGGTACAAAGCTCAGACCACCGCAATAGCAATTCTTTAGTGCGCTTAATCCTTTTAGCGCCAACAAAACCGCCCAGATCCGAGTGGTGATGACTTATTCCAGATATACCTGCAGATAGTGCCGCGGGAATTACAGAACCAATCCCTTTGTTGCGATCCCAAGAAACAAATTGGTCACCCGCCCAAATGAGAGGAGAATAGTGGCTTGATCCGGTATAGCCCGCCCGCGAGAAGAATGTTACTTCCTTCTCTAACCCTAGTTCCTGAATGGCTTCATAATTGGCTTTCGCAAATAGAACAGGGTATTTATTATGGATCAGGGCAGGATCTTCCTCAGAGTATAGGGCTGCGTCGACGGGGAGAAATTCGCCATAATCGCTCATCCATCCGCTGAGTCCGGCCTTTTTAATTAATTTCTTCTTAATGATCGATTTAACCCATTCAAAACACTTAGGATTCGTCAGATCGAACATCACGACATCATTTCCCGAACCATCCGAACCATGCATCACATATTCCGTATCATACTTGGTATGGACAAAATAATGCTTTTCGGGAACTTCTTTGTAGAGATCACTCTGAAAATTGAGAAAACAGTTAATGTATCCCAAATATCGCACACCCTGTTTCCTAATTTCCTTAACAAAAGCAAGAAGCTCCTTTGGATCGATTTTGTCCCAATCGTGGCTCCAAATGGCACCAACAATTACTTCGGCATCCAGATATTTTGCAAGTCGTGTTCGCACTTGATCCAATCCTCCCTTAGCTTGCATGGCAATCCATATTCCATCGTAGACCCAATCCGGTAACGGGGGTTGGCGACCAAGCATGGCACTGAGGCCACCTACCACATCAATTGGAGATTTTCCCAACCGAAGGATTAATCGTTTGGGCAGCTCCCAGAAATATAATTCGTGATATTGGCCTTTTTTGCCCGTTTTATGGAACTCGATTTCACTATACGCGGTCGTCTCCACATGGCAGGAATAATTTACATCATCGGCAAATCCAACAAAAGTCGGTTGCGGAAAGGGAGTAACACCTTTTTTATCCGCCATTGGCACCGCTTTTTTTTGAATCCCTTCACGACCAACCCCACTTTCTTGAACCCACAGGGGTATTTTTTTGCCATTCAATAGAAAGGATGAAAACTGTTCCCCGCACCCATATACGTTTTCATTCTGATGGCTGGGGAGTCGAATCCAACTCCGATTGATTCCCACTGTTTTCGAGGATAAGTTTAGGGATAAATACTCATCGGGAGTCTTGCGTTTCTTAACTTCGAACCGCAGAATCACCGCTTCATAAGTCTTAGAATTACTGAAGTGCACCTCTATGATTTCTTCGGTATTCATTTTTACCGAAAAGCGATTCATGGGGACCCGTTGTTGGATTTTTTCCTTGAACGTGAAGAAACCACCTTGTTGCTTCACTTTAGGGTTTGATTTCCCGAGAGATATTGAAGTTTCATCATTTCGATGATGAAAGACCACAGTCTGCTGATAATATACATCGAATCGGTTGGAGGATTTTGCTAAGCGTAACATTGGATGGGTCCCTCGAATTGAAAAGGTGCTATAATGTGAATGTGGCGGAGGAAATATTAAAACATTTAGCTCGCATTCACTTTGTGGATATTAAAGTTCAACTATAGAATGATATTTATAAACCACTGAAATGTTATATATTGAAAAATGGTGAAAAAAAAATAGCAAAAATATATTATTTCAATCTCCAAAAACAAATTAGATGCCAGTTGTCATCATTTAAGGCGCGTTAACATCGTTATTCTAATACATATATGCAAATATTCGAACAATAGTTCCTAGTTTATCACAACAGCGAGTATATATTGTATACAAATGATCCAAACCCCTCACCGGTTAATAAATACTAACTCTCATTTAATCGACATAACATCCATTTTCACGGCTAATTTTAAATATAAAATCATTTCGCACTTGAATACATTTAGATTTAGTCCATAACAAGGAGTAGATATATAGAAGACACTCTTCCTCCTACGTGATCAGTACTATTACTAGATCATCAAACTAGTAAAAAATCGTAAAAATTTTGAAATAGAAATCAACCAGGTTAAAAATATCCTAAGGGAGAAATTTGCGCTGTTGTCTTATAATTGGTGCTGATTTGAATAAGAAGAAGAAAAAATTGCTAAAATTTGAACTTAACTAAGTAAAATATCCAGTTTTTCACGTGCTAAACTACATACTTTGCGAACACCATGGCCCCCAGGGCGATAATCACATGCAACTAATCCAGCTTTATGCAAAATAGCAATTTGTGCTGAGATATTGGCTTCTGTTTGTCCCAATTTTCCCGCAATTTGAGATACATCCAGATGTGCTTTATTCAATTCAAGTAAAATGTTTTGTCGAGTTTTACTTGATAAAGCTTTAGCAATTCTGGTTAATTCATCTGTCCCGAGCCGGAAGGGTGGTGCTTCCAATCCAGGGCCAATAATATTTTGTACTACTTCCATTTTCTCCTCTCTCCTCTTTTCAAATGCGATCGATACGATCGATTCTCAAAAATATTATGTCATCTCATGTATTTAAGCCTATGGGTAATTATTTTTGAGAAAAAGTGATTTTCACACAAAATAAGAAAGAATTTTTTGTCATCCAATATATGCAGTGTATACATTTGGATCAGAAGCATAATTATGGGTTTTATTGTCTTTCTTCATCTATATATTAGGTGGAGCGATAAAAATACAGTAAATCCAAATTTATACACAAATTAATTTCAAACGATGATTTCCACATCCAAATATCCCGTTTTGAATTATAAATTTGCATAATAGAATATAAGTATGTGGAAATAGTAATATTCGATTATTAATAATTTCAAAGAATCTTCATAATACCTAGATAGTTATCTATTTTTATGGAGTTATAATTATTCGAACCACTGCCTTAACCGTATACAAAGTCTGACAATATATTCACTATTACTAAAATAGACAAAAAAATTAGAAATGGATCATTCTATGTATATATTTTGCTCTAAATCCGACTTTGGCAAAAAATAAGCTAAACTTCCTGGGGGCCAATATTTCGTATTTTACGAAAAAAGGGTTTTTACGGTTGAAAATCTAAGAGAAAAAGTCTATATCATCATTATAATTCCCAATCATCAATAAAAATTGAAGCCAGTGGAGGGAATTGAACCCTCGAACCTCTTGATTACGAATCAAGCGCTATACCGCTAAGCCACACTGGCCAAATTTCGATTTGGTCTAAGTACTAATAACACACGCATCCAATTAAAATTTTTGATATAGGTCCTTGCTGGAAGTGTCCAAAAAGGGGAAATATGAACAGAGAAGACACGACGGGGGAGATAAAAAAAAAGATGGGCAAAAAAATTGCATGATATTAAAATAGCCATTACAGAACCCACAATCTCAATTGGCCAACATAAAGGCTATATACCCGATGTAGGTGGCAAATAAATCGGCAATGTGAATAACCTCAAAAGGACTGTGCATATTGAGCACCGGTGTACCCGCATCTATGACTTCACAATTGAAGGTTTCAGCGATATATTTGGCAATAGTTCCGCCACCGCCCTTATCAACTTCACCCAATTGACCCATTTGATAGGGAATCTTGTTAGATTTGAATATTCGGCGCATATATCCAACTGTTTCGGCATTTGCATCGTTTGCCGAAGACTTTCCACGTGCTCCAGTATATTTCGTCAAAGTAATACCTTTACCAAGCACGGCTACATTGAGGGGATCATGAACAGATTTGAATGCGGGATCAAAAGCTGCCGACACATCGGAACTTAACACGAAACTATTGGAAAGCACCACATTTAGATTGGTCATCGTCTCGGGAATGCCGGTTCGCACCATAATATCATTCATAACAAAGGATAACCATTTGGATTCAGCACCGGTGGCACCATTGCTACCTATCTCCTCTTTATCAAAGAAACATACCACAGATGTATACTCGGGAACTTCGGTCAAATCGAAGAGCGCCCGTGCACTGGTCCAAGCACAAACACCGTCATCATGCCCTGCAGCCCCGATCATACTCTTATCAAACCCGATATAGCGGGGGGCAATACCCGAGACGAGATTTAATTCGGCGGATTGGAAGTCCTCTTCCACAATTCCGTATTTCTCATGCAATAGGTTCAGAACTGCCAATTTAAACTTCTTTTTGGCTTTCTTATCATCCATAGGTAAACCACCAACCAAAACGGTCATTTCTTCTGCCTTTATGATGTCCCCCATGGATCGTTTACTTTGCACAGTGGAGGAAAGATGGATTAATAAATCGGGGATAGTAAATACAGGATCTTCGGGGTCTTTGCCGATTTCAACGTTAACTTTCGTACCATCCCCCTTCACAATCACTCCGGTTAGGTGCAAGGGCACAGTAGCCCATTGGTATTTTTTGATACCCCCGTAGTAATGGGTTTTAAAGAGTGCCAATCCCGCCTTTTCATCATCGATCAAGGGGTTCATTCTGAGATCCAGGCGAGGCGAATCAATGTGGGAACCGACCAAATGGGTCTTTTCGGTCATGGACTGCTTCCCAATGACCACCAAGGCGACATTTTTAAATTTATTAACGTAGAAGATTTTGTCTCCCGGCTGGAGAGTTGTGATTTCCTTCCCAAGGCTTACGGGTTTAAATCCGTGTTTGGTGGCATTTTCAACGGCCCACGTTGTTCGTTCTCTTTCATTGCGGGCATTTCGCAAAAATACCATGTAGGATTCGGCAAGTTCTCGGACTTGTCTCTTTTGGTCATCGGAATATACATCCCAGGCGAATTCGGATTTTTTACAAAGTTTCTCTTCCAGTTTGGATTTTGAATCTTTCGAATCTTCATTAGAGGACATGATAATTTTTAAAATCACACAATCTTTTTTAATAAGTTGGTTTTATTGTAGAGTTTATGACTGTTTTTAGTGAAAATTCCGTCATACATCCTTCAAAAAGCTTCACAAAACCTCAATACCGCCTTTATACAATCTTCTACATCCTTTATTCAACCTTTATACAGCCTTAATACAAACCTCTTACAATCCTTAATAGAACCTTCAAACAATCCCGCGCTATGATTTTAAAAGCTCAACTTTTTATTTACATGGGGACTTCTCTATGTTATGCACTTTGAAAACTGTATGGATATGATGGGATATGGGCGAAATCCAATTTAAAAGTTAACCTACGGGCTGAAAAGCAACCGATCTTGCATATTCGTGAAGTTTTCATACAAATCATTGTGTTGGAATAGTGACAACTATGATACCAAGAAAAATATCAGAAGGAATATATAAAATTGACCCCGAAATGAAGGTGGTCAAGTATCAAGAGCAAATGCATAATTTTACCATGAAAGTGCCTGCCGTTATTTACGCCAACGACTATTTAATGGAGCGTATTGCCCGTGATCGCAGTATCGATCAAATTACAAACGTGGCATGTCTTCCCGGGATCAGAAAACATGTGATCGCAATGGCAGATACTCACCAAGGATACGGATTTTGCATCGGAGGCGTGGCAGCAACCAGTGTAGACGGCGGAGCAATCAGCCCAGGTGGTGTTGGATACGATATTAATTGCGGTGTGCGATTATTACGCACAGGATTGGAATACAAGGATGTGGCCCCCCATCTGCCGGCATTGGTGGATGGATTATTTCGACATGTTCCCAGTGGATTGGGTTCAAAGGGTAAACTTCGAATTACGGAATCAGATCTGAGTCATGTCTTGGACGATGGTATTAATTGGGCTATCGGGAAGGGTTTTGGCTTTGATCAAGACTTAGAACTCTGTGAAGATCAAGGAAATGTGCAAGGGGCAGACAGCAATCTTGTGTCAAATCGCGCCAAGGCCCGTGGAATACGGCAACTCGGATCCCTGGGATCAGGAAATCATTTTATTGAGATCCAAAGAGTGGAAAAGATCTATGATGAGGAGGCTGCTAAAGCCATGGGTATCGAAGTAGACCAAATTACGACTATGATCCATACGGGTTCCCGGGCAATGGGACATCAAATCTGCACCGATTCGCTGCAAGAAATTGATCATTTGATGCATAAACAAAATATAATCCCCCCCGATCGGGAACTCAGTTACGTCATCTCGGGTACTAAGGAAGCAGACCGATATTTGGCCCAAATGCGGGCCGCTGCCAATTTTGCCTATACCAATCGCCACATTATTATGCATTGGGTAAGGGAAGCCTTCAATGAAATTTTGAAAACTCCCCCCGAACAGATGGAGTTGGTATGGGATGTTGCCCATAATATTCTTAAAGTGGAAGAACACGACGTCGGCGGTGGTAAACGAGAAATGGTGAACGTTCATCGGAAAGGTGCCACCCGTGCCTACCCTCCGGGTCACCCTGTGTTACCTGCGAAGTATCAGCCCATTGGGCAACCGGTTTTGATCCCAGGTAGTATGGGAACTGCCTCGTATATATGCGTAGGGCAAGAAAAGGCTATGGATTTGAGCTTTGCGAGTACGGCCCATGGCGGAGGACGGGAAATGTCGCGATCCAAGGCGAAACGGCAATTCTACGGTAAGAATATCAAGGAAGAATTGAACCGAAAGGGTATTTCGGTCCGTGCCGCTTCAATGAAAATCTTGGCGGAGGAAGCTCCATTGGCATATAAAAATATCGATCAAGTGGTGGAAGTAAGCCATAAGCTGGGTATTGTTAAAAAGGTAGCCCGTTTGGTGCCAGTCGGAGTTACCAAGGGCTAAACCATAACTACCGAACGAATATTTCAATCTCTTTTCTTCATTTTTTGCTTTCTTTCTTTCTTCATTTCAATCTTTCTATAGGTGCATTTTTCTAGACTTTTTTGATTTCTCAGAAGTTTTGGGGGAGTTGGGATGGGAACAAAGATTTAATAATATTAAAATTCAAGAAAAAAGATAGGATACCACAATTAACACCCATGTTTTCGGATTAATTGCGGGAAAAAGGAAGTCATCATATGGTAACCATAGCAGATGGGAGGTTCTCGCTCCCAGAAAACCTATTATATACTAAGAATCAGCATGTATTTATCGATCGGGCCAATAAACTCATAGGATTGGATCAAATCGGATTTGCCTACCTCACAAAACCCACCGAATTGGCGATTATTGCCGAATCAAGCGGTGTCGTAAATATTGGAGAGCCATTTGCCGTTGTTACCACATCCAAAGGTATTACCACCTTGAATTCACCGTGCACGGGCACAATTAAGCGCACAAATCCACAAGCCCTCCTTAAAATGGAAACCGATACATATACCGAGGGTTACATCTTGGAATTGGAAACCATCGAAGAGGTCGAAGAGGGACTTATTACAGGAGCAGATGTAGAGCCTTGGGCAACCCATGAGGTTCGATCTTTGTTGAAAAATGAGTATACCTTCAAAATCATCGAAATCGGAGACTCGGCTACCGGTAAAACCGCCATCAAGGTCCGCTTCACCGATTCTTATTTCAAACAAGACCTTAAAACCACCCTGGGCGTTGATTTTGGGAGCAAAGAAATCGCGGGCACCTATACACCGGCCGATACGATGTTTTCGGGCACCTACCGCTTCAAGGCAAAGATAAACCTGTGGGACGCCGCAGGTCAAGCCCATTACGATAAAATTCGGGGAATTTATTACCGTGACGCAAAGGGGGCACTGCTCTGCTACGACATCAATAATCCCGTTTCCTTCCAAAATCTCGACAAATGGCTGCTGGAGTTGGAGGAGAACGTCGGGCGGATCCCAACCATCTTGGTAGGTAATAAGAGCGATTTGGAGTGCAAAGTTAGCCAGGAAGAGGCAATAGAGTATGCTAAAGCTCAAGGATTGGTAGGTTTCATCGAAGTTTCGGCAAAAACGGGCGAAAAGGTCGACGAGGCTCTGCAGAAATTGGCTATTGAAATTTACAAACATGAAGAAAATCTTGAATAAGAAACCGAAACCCGAGTAAGAATCCACGAGCAAGGCGCGATAATATTCAGTTACTCCTTCAAAAGCCCCTTTTTTTGTGCTATTTTTAATAAAACCAATTGGAGAATGAAGATCTCAAAAATTGGAGCCATCACTGGAATTTCCACATCGAATTCGGCAACCAGGACCATCGGGTTATCACGATATTTTTTTGAAATGGCAACATTATTACTGAGAATAAGAACTTTTCCCGCTCGTTCATGAATCAATTTCACTAAACGGTAGATCGTGGCCTCGTTCGTGGTTTTTTCTCCTACCAATAAAATGATACGAATTTCCCTATGTCGAATTTTTTTCTCCAAAATTTGAAAGGGACCATGGAAAAAATCAGAAATATAGATCCCCTCGGTCAGGGATTGGGTAAATGTTTTTGCATGCAACGCACCAAAGGATGCAGCCCCCATGGAAGCAGGATCCCGGGCGATTATATAAAGATAATCAAAATTGGCCAGATATTCTTCTATAATTTTGATAGATCTTTCCCAATTATTGCGATAATCATTCATAGCTTGAATTAAATTCCCGAATTGGGCTTGGAATTCATCAGAAATTGGAGGATTTCCAAATAACGCTTGGGTTACAAGATATAGAACAAAGATCGAATTAACAAAGGATTTCGTGCCCATAACTATTTCCCTTTCCACATAGATGGGAAAAACATTCTGGATGTAGGGTTTTGATGGAAAATCTGAGGCATTGGTTATAAACCAAACGAAATCGGGGTCAATTTTTGTGAGGCGAAGATGTTCGATACTGGCGGTTAAAAAGCGAGAGCGTCCCGATTTTGAAATAAAGATATAGAGGGTAGGTTCGGGTTCGGGGGGTAACATATAATCATAAAACTCGCTTAATTCGACACACGCCAGGGAAAATGGAAGTGGCAAGGGGTATTCCATATACATTTGGTGAGTAATTTGACTAGCGAAATAGTTAAAGGTATTTCCAATAATTAAAACCTTCGTTATGCCCGCTCTCTGAACGATAGATGAAATTTTAGAAAAAAGGTCTTGATATTTTCCCTCAAAATAGTGGTTAGCACATGTAACCAAACAATTGGAACCATCAAAGAAATCCTTTACTATTGTTTCAAAAGTGATTGGCCAACGTTTGGATTTCATACCTTTTGAAGATTGTGATGAAGGAATCGATGTTGAGGGTGTTCCTCCTGAACGTTGAGAGGAATCAGACGAATTAGAAGAATTAGATAAATGAGATTCATTGGTCATGTTAGGATTACACCCCGACGCAGCGCTTGATCTAAAAAGAGATAGTTCAATACTACCATTTCAAAAATGGGAGCAAGGAATGGATTTTTAGTCGTATGTTCGAACACCCAAACGCTCTTATTGGCCCTTCCAAGGGATGAAAGAGTGCGACTGTTATTAATTAGAACAACCTTTCCTGATCCCAAACGCTTGCTGGCGAGATTAATAAGATTCACAGTATCCTCAATGCTGGTTTCATCGCTGACGAGTAAAATGCAACGGAAAGATTCATCCACTATTTGAACAGGGCCGTGGAGAAACAGACCTATTTTTATCCCCTCTCCAAATATACGGAGATAGGCTTTGCTATTCAAGGCACCCTGGTATGCTGTGGAAAGGCTAGTGCCCTTGGAAATGTAATACAAAAAATCATAATCGACACCGAGAAAATCGTTCATACTCTTTACATGAAATTCCCAATCTTGTTGGTAAAACTTAATCTCAAAAATCATCTGGCGAATTTCATCTTCAATTTTTCTTGGGATGGGATCTTGATTCATGAAAGCCCGTGTGATGAAGTAAAGCACCAGAATATCTGTTGGAAAGGATTTAGATCCGATTACTTTCTCTTCACCACAATGGATAGGAAAGAAGAATTTACAGAGAGATTGGAGCTCATCATTATTCGAAACACAACAAATTCGATCTTTGCTGATACCATGCTGCAAAAGTTTTTCGATGCCTTGAAGAACTTGGGTCGAGCCCGTACGCGAAATGAAGATAAACATGGAACATGGACTATATTTTATAGGATTAACATAGGTCATGAATTCATCCGCTTCAAAAATGATACATTCACGACGTTTAACCTTTTTTGCTTGTTGAACTTGCACATTAATTGAAGAATTTATATAGAAATAAGGTATAATCGAAGCGAAGTAATTATAGGAGTGTCCGATCAGTATTAGACGCTTTATTTCCGGCGCTTCACATTGCTGGCTAAATTCATGCAACAACGCTTTACCCTCTGGCGAAATATAATTACGTAAGCATTGGAGAAGAACTGTGGGAATGTGAAGAAATGATTCTAAAGCATCATCGAATTGAATTATAATCAATGGATACTCACAGCCGATCTATATAAATTTTTTTTGATGAGGTTCATTTAAAATAAAAAATTGTGATGAAGCGAATGATTTATAAAACCATCTGCTGGTTAATAATAATATTTAAGGTTTTTCGCACAAAATTAATAAGTATATTAACGAGAACATGAATTCTGTTAGCCGTTTATTAACTTTTAACCTATTATTTACCACTAAATAACTTCTCCCTTAACAATCCCCTTTAATACTATTGTCGACAAAAAGAGAGTATGCTTTATTTCCTTCCTTTTTCACTGTAAGGGATTTCGCATGGAGGGTGTGTGTGAAAATGTTTGACATAGATAGTTATTTTAGAGATTTTGTTGATAAGGAAGAAATTTTTCAAGATCGCGACGTATTAAGACCAGAATTTATCCCTAAGTTGTTACCCCATAGAGATCTTCAAATTCAAAAAATCGCAGAAATCGTCGCCTGTACATTAAAAAACTCCATGCCATCGAACATTTTCTTATTTGGAAAGACAGGAACTGGAAAAACTGCGGTTGTTAATTATGTCAGCAAACATTTAAACCTCCAATGCCGCGAATTTGGAATGACCGAAAGTAAATGGATCTTCCTAAATTGCCAACAAGTGAACACGGGTTATCGGATATTAGCTAAAATCTGTGGGGAAATTGATCCCTCGGATCCAGTGCCCATTGCGGGTTGGCCCATTGATGTGGTATTTGATAAATTAATAGACAAGATCAACCAACAAGTACAGGGGAATTGTTTTATTGTCTTGGATGAGATTGATGTTTTGGTAAAGAATGCGCGCAAGAAATCTCAAGATACTCTGTATAATTTGGTACGGATTAATTCCCGATTAAAAACAGCCAAGGTAAACATCATCGGAATTTCCAATGTGTTAAATTTTAAAAGTGAATTAGATCCACGGGTCATCAGCAGTTTAGGAGAAGAGGAAATTGTCTTTCCAGCGTATAATGCCGTGGAAATCAAGGATATCTTGGAACAGCGAGCGGAAAAAGCATTTGCACCACAAGCATTGGATCCTGAAGTAATTCCATTATGCGCAGCATTGGCCGCAAAAGAACACGGAGATGCTCGAAAAGCATTAGATCTTCTCCGTAAGGCGGGAGAATTGGCCGAACGTAGAAATGCCAAAGTGGTTACCCCCCAATACGTATATTTTGCACAAGATAATATGGAAAATGACAAAATGAAGGAATACTGCGAAGCTTTACCTTTGCAGAGTAAGACGATTTTACTCAGCATTTACCAAATGGAAAGACATTTACAGCAAGAGGCCGTAATCACAGGAGATGTCTACAATGCCTATACTGAAATAACTGAGATGATTCCCGGGATGAATAGGCTTACTCAACGGCGCGTTTCTGAGCTCATTCGCGAGTTGGATTTATCGGGAATGGTGAACGCCAGAGTGAAATCAAACGGTCGGTATGGGAGAACTAAATTCATTAAATTAAATATTCCACTGTCCGATACTCGAAAATATCTTAATTCGGAGAGTCGTTTTGCTGATCTTATTGAATATCGGCCCATTTGCCTTAGGGAAAAAACAACCAACCTTTCGGGAAAGAAATATCGCAAATTGATGTAGTGAATTTTTTCGTTTTATTTTCTCAAGTTCTTCAACACTATAGAGAACATGAATTCTATATGTAGCACATGCAAGATGGGAAGAAATCCGAATATTTTAATACCATTTTTCAATTCTTCATCTATCATCCTTTATCAGATCAAGGTTTTTCCAAGACACATGGATGTAATATTGTAAATGATAATTTACTGGTTTTAAAATGAGAAATATCACAAAATTACGTTTAAAAATACAAAAAAGCTCGAAGATTGCAGCTCTTGGAACCATATCTATTATATATTTAATTGCATTGGGAATTGCATGGATCATCACACAAATATTGCAAAATAGTCCGCTTCATCCATTACTAATTGCTTTAATTGCTGATATCGGAGCAACCCTTTTTATATTTCTAGTCAGCGGGATTGTCGAAAATGCATCAACCTATGATCCCTACTGGAGTGTGGCTCCTATCTTCGTATTGATCTATTTTTGGCAACTCAATCCAGAATTCCCTTTGTTATCGCTTCGTCAAATAATAGTAATGGTTCTTGTGTTACTCTGGACATTTAGATTAACAGGTAATTGGATTAGCACATGGCGTGGTTGGTCCCATGAAGATTGGCGTTATGCAAAATTCCGACAAGAAAATCCCAAACTATTTTGGTTAATCAATTTGACTGGTATTCAGCTGTTCCCCACAATAATTGTGTTCATGGGGTGTTTATCCCTTTGGCCTATCTTTACATCACCTTTAACTGAAGGTACCTCCTCAGCTTTTCCATTACATTGGGGCGATTATGTTGGTATAATCGTCACTTTGGGAGCCATAGGTTTAGAATTTGTTGCCGATATTCAAATACATCGGTTTACTAAAAATGCGCAAAATCAGGGAAAAACGATCAAAACTGGTTTATGGAGAGTTTCCCGTCATCCAAATTATTTGGGGGAGATTTTATTTTGGTGGGGCTTGTATTGTTTTGGTCTTTCAGCCAATCCTTCCTTCTGGTGGGTGATCATTGGCCCAATCATGATGATTGCTCTGTTTCTTGGCATTAGCATTCCAATGATGGAAAAACGGAATTTGAAGCGTCGAAGTGATTACCACCTATATCAACAATCAACATCAAAGTTGATCCCCTTCCCGAAAATTAATTCCAAGTCCCACTAATTTCAAAACGGAGTGTTTTTTCCGATCCACGGTAACTTAAAGCCACAAGGGTCTTCAGAATTTAAGAACCTTGGAATACCCATTCGTCTTTTTGCCGAACGATATTCCGTATCAGGATGCAGGTTTCCTCGGGATTTTTTGTATAAAGTTTCATGATTACGCGGGCCAAATGTACGCAAAACGTTTTACTTTTTATCCGATAGCTTTGGAATTCAGGACAATTATGCGTAATTTGATGGGTCTTCGGATTGATGGTAAAATTATAGTCTTGGATCGTGCCAGAGAGAAGTTGCGCAAAGTCAGGATCGACAATCTTTACGGCGGAAGATAAAATCTTAGAAGCTTGGGATTGAGTGATAGGATCAATCAAATCAGCTAAAAATATTTTGTATTTCTGTGCACCATCGAATTTAATAGGATCACGCCACGGTTTTTGCAAGAAGTTAAGCATCTTCTTGGTCTTTTTCCGCCCCCCAGCTTGCCATTGGTCGAAATCGGATTGTAATGCAGGGTTAAGTTTGAGAATTTCAGTAATAGGATCATAGATTAAATATTCCTCATCGATTCCTTGCTGAAGTTTCTTTTTTGTCATATCCAAAGAAAAAGTATAAAGATCGAAGGCAATAAAATTTTGCAGCTCCTCTTTACTGATTTCGGGGCGATCGATAATCTTCCACCAATATAATAGTAATGCATCTAATTTTGAGGGCGCTTTCATCACCATATTAATACTCTCCAACCAAATCTATAACTTTGGTATTGAGTCGATCTTTTAAATTCACAATTGTGGGCTTTCCAAAATCAGGAATAATTCCCAGACTATCCATAAAATCAGTTTGGGCTTGGAAACACCCAGAATTAATAGCCAAAATTCCATGGTACTTCCCATATCCGTTCTTATGTAGATGACCCGTATGTAAAATATCGGGGAGCGTGTCAAGAACCATCCAATTTTTTTCTACAGGGGCAATTTCTGTCTTCTTCCCATATGTTGGTGCTAAATCCCGACTTCTCAGTAATTCTTTCATTGTACCGAAGGGATCCTCGTTGGACATGCCAGGGATGGACATGTTAATATCGATTAATGATGTTCCGTGGAACATTTGGGTTTTGATACCATGGAGACTTACAGTGGTTGGATTCCCCATCATCAAATATCCTTGATTATATAGATCGGGAGCAATATCTTTTGGAATGGCGGGATTTGGGATAGCTTTTCTTACGGCATCATGATCCCCTGGAGAAATAATAATCTTGATATAATCCGGAATTGCTGCCAAATATTCGGCAGAGGCTTCGTATTGCTTGTAAATATCCGTGATGGTGAGATGCTTATCTTGATTCGGGTATACTCCGATGCCATCAACCAAATCTCCTGCGATACATAAATATTTTATTTTACCGGCTTGCTCCCTTTGACGATCTGTTCCTATACGGCAGTTGAGATAATCCACAAACCGATGCCACACTTTATCCAACCATCCAGTACTCCCAAAATGAGTATCCGAAATGAAACAAATTCCGAGATCTTCTTCAGGACATTTGACGGAATGGGTTGTAGGAGAATCTGGAAAATAGAAATCATTTACTAAGATAATACGGGAACGTGTATCGGAATTAATGCTAAGATAACCATCCACAATGACAACATGATCGGGAAGTAAATGATCCACGGCCCGATGGACATCTTGGGTTTTTTGGCGAACCAAAGTTGTACATTGTCCCGTCGTATCTTCAAATTGTATTAGATAATTTCGACTCTTAGTTTGCCGCTTTTCCACTACCATCCCGATAAAGCTAATTTCGGTGGAATTCTCCAGCCGATTGATCATATTGATATTCAAAAGACCGGTGGCTTCAGGGCGTTTTTTTAGAATGTCGGAGAGTTTCGCAAATTTATCCTGTTGCACACTGATAAACTCTTTCAATTTACCCTCGGTATACAATTTACCAGTGGGATCTTGAAGAATTTTAATTTCGGGGGCATATTCGGATGCAATAGGTTTGAAAGTAGAAGTACCGGAAGCACGGCTTAATATTTCCCATGATTTCCTTTTTGATTCCCGGAGTCGATTTATTGCCGTATCCTCAACAGAAGGAGGCGGAGTAGAGGGAGATGATTCTATGATGGCTTTTGGATGATCCTCGGATGTCGGTTCACTTTTCTCGATAATTTTTCTTTCAAGATCTTCCCCGCGTTCTCCCTTTCTATCTCCCTTTCTATCCCCCTCATTATCTTCTTCAACTTTTGCTTCAATACTTGCTTCAATGTCTTCTTCTTTAGCTCTTTCGAGTTTTGCCTTTACATCCTTCTCAAAGGAAGGTTCAGCATTGATCGTAGGATTGAGAATGGGATTTTCGCTTACGGGAACCTTAGGATTGGGGGCGAGCATTGTTTGCTTAGGTTTTTGGGGAGAATATGATGATGTATCCATATCTGAAAAAACGTCATCCATCAAATCCGCATAATCCGGTATATCCGAGGGGTTTCCCTGATCATCTTCCAATGGATCCGATGGGGGATTTGTCTCATTTATTGTCTCGGAGGTTGTTTTAGGGAGGGACTGATTATCTTTTGATTTATTCTTCTCAGAAAATTCCGATTGCACCAATTCCCAGGAAATGTACGAATTGAAACTTGAGGAGAAGGAAATTTTTTGCAAAAATTTTTCGAGTTCCCGATCTTCCACATGTAACTGACCCAGATACCACAGAGCTTTTGGTTCGATGTTAATTCGGGAGCCTAAAAGCACCTTTAAAAGATGTTTCATGTATTCATCGGGGTGATTGTTTACAATAGTCATATAAATTCTTCACAACTGCATATTATGTATCAATATTATTTATAACCCATCCCATGTCGATTTTTTTAGATTTTTTTAGATGGGGTATTCTATTATTTTATCTCCGTGATGGTATTTTTACTTGGGTATTAATCTATAATTAACATCACATAAAACCGATTAAAGCCATAAATTTGTGTAGAGATAGTTGATCAAAAAAACACCCGAGAATTGAAATCCGATGCCTGTTGTCATGAGTGAGAAGTATAGAAAATATTTTGAGAAAATTGAGACCGATGTCGATAAAATTTATCAATTTGCAGAGAAGGCGCGCTCCATTGGGATTGATCCCGATACTGTAGTTGAATCACCTCAAGCCAGAGATATGGCCGGTCGTGTTGAAAAACTTGTAGGGCCAGAAGGAATTGCAGACCTTCTCAGATCATGGAAAGAGGCAGGGGCAGACCAAGATGAATTATGTTTCCGCTCCATGGATTGGCTCATTGAAGATAAACTGGGAACATTTACTCCTGATGAAAAGGTGGATAGGGCAATTCGTTTGGCCCTCGCGATAAAAACCGAAGGAGTTGTCTCCGCCCCCTTAGAAGGGATTGCAAAGGTCATAATTCGAGATAACAAAGCGGGAGGGGATCCTTATCTGGCATTGTATTTTGCGGGTCCAATTCGGGCAGCAGGGGGAACCGTACAAGCATTTGCAGTTTTATGCGCAGAACATGTGCGCCAAAAAATGAACATTCCAAAATGGGTGGCCACAGAAGATGAAGTAGGTCGATTTATTGAGGAAGTTAAGCTCTACGATCGCATTATGAACCTTCAATACCCTTCCACCCACGAAGAACTTGCTTTCGCGGTGCGACACCTCACCGTAGAATTGAATGGAGATCCCACAGAGAAGAGGGAAGTCTCTGCCCATCGGGATTTGCCCCGAATCGACACGAATTTTGTGCGGGGTGGACCCTGTCTGGTATTGAACGATGGTGTTTTATTAAAATCAAAGAAAATTCTTCGGGTTATCGATAAACGAAAGATTCCTGAATGGGAATGGCTCCTAAAACTTAAAAAACTTGCCCAGGCCAAGAACGAGGACAAACTTGAGGATAACGGCAAAGACAAAGCCTTGGATTATGGTGGGGATACCTATAAGGGAAAGAAACGTGGTGCGGAAACAGATACAAAAAGTAAAGATGAATCTGAATTATCACAATCTCCTTCAAAAATCCGTCGTCAAAAATTGGATGCAAAAAATCCCCCATTAAATAAATATATTGCGGACATTATTGCAGGACGACCGGTATTTGCCTATCCATCCCAAGTTGGAGGACAACGCATTCGTTACGGACGTTCCCGTAATACAGGCTTGGCAGCATGTGGAACCCATCCTTCCCAAATGATTCTATTAGAAAAATTTATGGCCATCGGCACCCAGATTCGAATTGAGCGCCCGGGAAAAAGCAGTTCTACCATGCCGGTAACCTCTATTGAACCTCCGATTGTTTTATTAAAAAATGGTGATGTAAAACAACTCTGGGATGCTAAAGACGCCGGTAATATTCAAGAACACCATTCAGCGGAGAGCATTCTCTTTCTAGGCGATATCCTCTTTGGATATGGTGAATTCGTGGAAAATAATCATACAATCATTCCCTCGGGATACGTGGAAGAATGGTGGGCAGTGGAATTGGAAGCCAAGATCGGGAAAATTAAGAAAAATGGAAAGGATCCTTACGAAAATCTTTCTGAAGATCTATCCTCCGTGGATGTTCAGGCCATGATCGCAGACCCCTTTGCAAATATTCCATCGGCCAAGCAAGCACTCCATATATCTATCACTTATCAAACTGGAATCCATCCCCGATATTTGGATCACTGGGGAAACATTGATGGAATTGATCTACTTGCCATCCGTGAAACTTTTTCTGAGGGACTTCGTCAAGCCTTCTCCCTAAAGGATGAGAAACTGAATTCCCATGGAAACTTTTCCTCGCTAGAAAAACTCTCTCTCCAGGAACTCGAAAAAGCCTTCGCAAAGGGTCTTGAGATTCCAATGAATACCCAGGTAAAGCAAGCGCTGATTCATGCCTTTGTGGTACATAAACAGCAACCATCATCCCTATGGCTCGAACCAGATCGGGCTTTAATTTTCTTTCATCTATTGGGATTCGGTTCTACCCACAATATTTCGAAAAACCTTGGGGAAGTGGCCACTGAACTGACAGCTTTAGAACTCTTTTCCCATTTAACAACTATTATCGTCCCCGATAAAGCGCCGTATTATATGGGGAGTCGAATGGGGCGCCCTGAGAAAGCCAAGGAACGAAAAATGAAGCCTCCGGTCCATTCACTCTTTCCCATAGGTCACGATTCAAAACTACAGCGAAGTTTTCAAAATGCAATTGGGGTTCCCAAAATCGATGTGGAAATTTGTCAAAAAATCTGTCCCAGCTGTAAAACCGTGACATTTTTGAATATTTGCCCCAAGTGTCAAACACATACCCAATTCCAGAAAATTTGTCCACGCTGTAAAGCAATGTTTGATTTGGAAGAAACCGAATGTTCGTCATGTCGCGGATATTTAAAAACCACCTCTCAGAAAAGCTTTTCCCTTAAACGTTATTTTGAAACCGCAGCTGCAAAAATCCCAAAAACAATCCCTACGATAAAGGGTGTCAAAGGGATGTCGTCCGAATATAAAGTTCCCGAACCCATTGAAAAGGGCATTCTTCGGGCAATAAATGATGTTTATGTCTATAAAGACGGCACCATTCGGGCTGATGCAACGGATATACCATTAACCCACTTCACCTGTAAAGAAATAAATACCCCCGTTGCAAAAATTCTCGAACTGGGGTATGATCTGGATGTAAATGGGGATCCCATTACAGACGAAAACCAAATAATTGAAATCAAAGTCCAGGATGTTCTTTTAACCCATCATTTGGGGGATTATTTCATCAATGTCGCCAATTTTGTGGATGATGAACTCGAATATTTATACAAGCAACCGCGTTTCTATAATATCAAGGACAAGTATGATCTGATTGGGCATTACATGGTCGGTCTTGCCCCCCATACTTCCGCAGGAATTATTGGAAGATTGATAGGGTTCACGTATGCTGAATCTGGCTATGCTCACCCCTATTGGCATTCTGCCAAACGAAGAAACTGTTTTCCAAAACAATCAAAGATAACTATTAAAGAAAATGGATATTACAAGCAAATTACATTTGAAGAATTATATAATAATTATTTTGACCTAGAAATTAAGGAGGAACTCGGTTATGCTAAAACAAAACCACTAAAAGATGTTCAAATTTTAGCTTTTGATACCAAAACGAAACAAATTTCTCCTGCAAAAATTAAAAGAGTTGTAAAAGTTCCCTCAACCGACCATCTTATAAGATTTCTTCTCCGTTCTGGCCGAAAATTCGAGGTTACACCTAATCATGAGGTCATTATAGTCCGGGATAAGAAAGTTATGACTTTAAAAGCTCTTGAAGTCAAAAAAGGTGACCATTTCATTTTACCACATCTAAATATTCCCGCAATTGACATCGATGAAATTGATCTTCTAGCCCATTATGCCACTGAGAAATATAAGGATATGAATGATATTATCATGGTAAGAGGGATTCGCGATTTTACGAAAAAAATCACCGATAAGCATGGTCTAAAAGTTGTAGCAGAATTTCTTCAAATCAATAAAAAAACATTATTCAATTATTATAGTAAACGAGATTCGATTCCACTCAGTATACTTATTCGTTTGTTAGATTTCACACAACAGAAGTTTGAAGACGTACCGGATTGTTTTATTGGATTTAAACAAGATCACACTTATATCCCGCGCGTAATCAAATTTGATTCCTATCTAATGAAACTGCTCGGCTATTATCTTTCGGAAGGGTTTAGTCGTAGTAATAACCATTGCAATCAAGTTGATATTGCAGCAACAGAGACAGATTTAAGAGAAGACATTTTATTGTGCATTGAGAAAACATTTGGAAATGGTTTCAAACCTTATATAAATGAAATTCGGATAACCATGAGTTCTCATGCAATTTATTCATTCTTCAATGATGTTCTTGGATTAGAACACTTTTCGCGTAATAAATCCATCCCATTGATAATTAAAAACCTCCCGTTGGAAAAAATTTCGCCTATGCTATCTGCATATTTCAGTGGAGATGGTTCAGTTGATCCCAATCATGAAATTAACTGCTCTAGCTTTAGTCGAAAGCTAATTGAGGATTTAGATTTCTTGTTACTTCGGTTTAATATCTTTGGAAATATTTATTCTTTCGAAAGAGATGGAAATATCGAATATAAAATCCGATTTTATGGACAAGAAGTAAAAAAGTTTTCAGAGCTGATAGGATTTACTTCAAAAAGAAAACAAAAGGCCATGTTTGAACTTGTAAATAATCAAAAAATTCGAGATCTACCAATGTTCGGCAAGAACAAACTTCTCGCAATTAAGGAAATCCAAACCTTTCCGAGCCCTTATAATCAAGTTTATTCTGTAGAACTTGAATCCTTTCATTCTCTATTGATCAATGAATTCATAGTTACCCATAATTGTGACGGTGATGAGGATGGCATAATGCTCCTATTAGAATGCCTGTTGAATTTCTCACTGTATTATCTACCCTCATCCTTGGGCGGAAAAATGGATGCACCATTGGTTATTTCCTTATTATTGGATCCGCGCGAAGTTGATGGGGAAAGCCATAATGTGGACTACATGTCCCGCTATCCCTTACAATTCTACCTGGATTCGCAGACCTACTGTAAACCGAAACTTTCCTATATGAAGTTGTTTACCAATTATCTTGGCACGAATGCACAATTCGAAGGTAGCAATTTCACCCACCCCACAAAATCAATCAATTTCGGGCCCCGAAAATCTATGTATTCCGTCTATGAAACCATGGCGGAAAAAATCGACTCGCAATTATACTTGGCGAAAACCATTGAGGCCGTAAAGGTGCAGGATGTGGCCCGAAAAGTTATTTCATCCCACTTCGCGCCCGATATTCTCGGAAACCTCCGGGCATTTTCAACTCAGAGTTTTCGTTGCCCAAAATGCGGCACTAAGTTTCGTAGGACTCCTTTAATTGGGCGCTGCACCAAATGTGGAAATGATATATTGATGACCGTTCACCCGGGAGGAATAACCAAATACCTCTCCAAAGCCCAGTCATTTATTAAAGAATTCGATCTTGGAGCTTATACCGAGCAACGATGGAAGATTATTGCCCGCAATGTGAAGGATGTCACCGATAATCCCCGGATTAAGCAAAAATCCATCGTATCGTTTTTCAAATAACCCCTTTGATTCAAAAAATTTTTTAGAGATCGGGCTTTATTCTCTCTTACTATTACTATCTCATTTTTCGGGCATGTGTAGCCAAGCGGCCGACGGCGCTGGACTTGAAATCCAGTAGGCATCCGCCTTCGTGGGTTCGAATCCCCCCGCATGCGCCATTTTCCTTTTAGAAAGCAATTTTATTTCTATAAATATTCAGATTTATTCGGAATTTGCCCATCTGAGAATTTTCCATATAAAATCGCATCGATTTCTTCTGAGAGATTTTCAGTACCTTCCCCAAAATCAATCGCATGGTTCAATAATTCACTAATTTTATCTAAAGAAATGGATTCATCACTTTTTTCTATCATCTTGATTCACTACTTGTACTTTTGTACCCCAATCTTAAATGTAAGTTC
>JABCSI010000176.1 GCA_018238965.1 Promethearchaeota archaeon | reverse complement strand
CATCAACACTGATGTTATACATGAATTCATCAAGTAGTTCTTCTGTGAATTCTCCACCGGATTCGGTTTCACCAAAATACATTAATTTATCATACACTTCTTCAAAGGAGAAATCCAGAGGTGTGTATAAAACCGATGGTAGAGCCGCTCCTTCTCCGACGATATCAAAGAATAAATGATCCACGATTCCTAAATCTTTAGCAAATAGTGGGAAATCAGACCCTGTAGCTTCTATCCCCCACAGATGTAAGGTGGTTGGGACAAATTGTTGGAGGATTTCCAATACAGACACGGAGGTGCCTTCAATTGTGGTTTCTAGCATCAAATTATCAAGTTCCAATTCTATACGATCTTGTAATTCAGCTGCAAAGGTTGGAGGTAATGCGGTTTCAAGCGCTTCAAAGACTGCATCATAGTAATCGTTCAATAACATTCCCATAGGTTCATAAGCCTCGTCATCTGGTAATTTGGCTAAGAGCTGATGAGCCCAGAAATCGTATTCATGTGTCCAAAGTGTACCATCTTCATTTTCTCCAGATTGAATTATACCCAACATATCGGTTACTTTCGATTCAAGGTTGATTATTTCAGGAATGGAACCTAAGAGAATTCCAACAACATTTTTTGCATCAACAGATTCCGATGTTGGAAGAGATGTGTTTGTCCAATCATAGTAGGTTTCATTTAATCCCTTCCACATTTGATCGCTCAATTCTGCCCACATTACGTTCGGGAGATCGGTGCCCAAGCCAATTGCCATCGTGAATTCCGTAGTCTCTCCTTCTTCAATACCCCATTCTCCGTTAACTGTACTTGGGTAATCTGCTTGTGTTGGAAGCGATGTTGGATCGAAATGCACATTTAGGTCCGAGTTTTCTCCCGCAGACATATCAAATTCCACGTTCAATCCCAAATTACCGGTGACATCATAGATCATTCCGACGTGATATCCGTAGTGGAGATTAAGCATATTTCCGTCGGGCGCATATTCCAGATTGAAAACACCATCGGCTTCCAAGGATTGGTTATCTAATGTAAAACCAAGATTCAGTTTTGAGGGTCCAAATTCTTCATTTAGCATATCGATATACATCATACCGCCTAAATCCACAATTGCTCCGAACATCCATTTAGGATCTTCAATATCACCTGCTATATACAATTGATTTTCGTTTGTTACAAAATCAACTCCAGACTGATCGACTAATCCGTTGAAACCTCCGAACACAATAGCATGCTCCCGGGCCAATTGAATATTGATTGCGTCTTTCATTAATTCGATATTTGCACCGATATCTAAATCCGAGGGCATGAACATTGGCACACGGCCATATCCCGATGGAGGTTCTTGGACATCAAAGTTATCAAACTCCTCAGCATCAGAATGATAATTATCATAATAATAACCATGGTATTCGCTGTATAAATTATCATATTGCCCGTCATAATATCCTTCATTATATCCTTGTTCTAAGCCATGTTCATATCCCCATGGCCAATCACCTTCATACTGATCATCGTGCGCGTCGCCATAGTAGCCATCTTCGTATCCTTGTTCGTATGCTTGCCCCCAGCCATAATAATAGCTGCGTTCCTGCTCAAAATTGAATCCAAAATCGCCTAAAACTTCTAGGAGTAGACCGTCTGCTAATTCATTTGCCACGACATCGGTAGTTTGTCCGGATCCCCAAACCATTCCGCGATTTTCCATCACAGGTTCTTCATAGAGAATTTGGTTATTAAGTTCGGCAACAACATGATTTAAATCGGCAGTGATTTCGGTCAAAATTTCTCCTGTTCCCGCAAAGCCTGTTGTTATAAAAGCTCGAATTTCAGTATCCATGAAATTTTTCACAAATACCTCGAATTGTTGGTAGGTTGAATCGGTGGCCCGTTTATATTCAATGGTCATATTAATAACATCATAATAATAAAGAACACCAGAATCAGTAATTACCAGTTCACTCATTGAATCGATGTGAATCCGCATGTTAAAGACCAAATCCATTGCTAAGAATGCAGTAAAAACAGTATTAAGGTTGACTGCATCCATTTCTGCTTGGCTAAATATATAACCATAATCTTGGTTTAGGTTCTCTGCAAATTCATCACTTAGGACATCCCAAAGTGTAGTCGGTAAGTCGACACTTCCATCTACTCCGAATGTATAATAATAATCGGAACCTACCGTAACTCCCCATGTTTCATCCATTGCTTCCGCGTAGATGGCGATCATGGGAAAAAGGAGTCCAAAGGCCAGAATTGCAACACTAATTTTTGTTTTGTGCTTCATTTCCGTTAAAACCTCATAATTCCATATTAAAAATTTCAGAAGAAATTAATAATACGCTATCGTAAATATTGAAAACTCGATCTTAAATATTTGTGGTTTATATTCAATAGATAGCTATACAATTTTTTTCCTACCCGTTTTTTCAATTAACAATTCCGTCTATTCAGAATTTGACTAGTGGAATACTGAAAGTTCATCATATTCGCCACTCTGCTTTTGGATGGGTTTTTGTAATTAAATTTAATTCAAATCCAATTTTGTATCAACAGTAGAAAATCGATTATCCAATGATATTATTTAGACAAATTCTCCAATTACTATCTCTTAGAGATTATTTCATTTTTCATCATTTCCATTTTCAATTCAAATATATACCTTTTTTTTCCTTCTTTCCTTTTCATTCTCTAGAATCGATTTCCTTATCGAAGTCAATAAAGTGAAAAATTCCATGGTAGACCCGCGAAAAACCCCTCTTTACGATATGCAAGTCAAAATGGGGGGAAAAATTGTAAATTTTGAAGATTGGATGATGCCCGTCAAATTCGAGGGCGTGATTGAAGAACATAAATGGACTCGACAACACGCCGGGATCTTTGATATTTCGCACATGACCGAATTTATGGTTGAGGGACCTGATGCAGTTCCCTTATTGAAAACCCTTATGACCAACAGTGTTGGTATTGGCGATTTCAAGGCCCAATACAATCACATGTGTTATCCCGACGGTGGTGTGATAGACGATTTGTATATTTATCGCGAACGCGAAGACAAGGTTCGCATCATTGCTAACGCGCAAACCCTCGAAACTGATGGAAAGGACTTTAACTGGATCAAGGATCATATAGGAGATTTCGATGCCACAATTACGGATCTATCCCTAGACCGCGCACGATTAGCGTTTCAAGGTCCCGAGACAATGAAATTACTTAATCCGATTACCAAAGCCGACATAACACAAATTAAGCGATTCAATTGGATTTATACCGAAGTTACTCCTTCTCCAACATCCCCAACATCCCAAGAAACTATTCCGATCTTCTTATCCAGGACGGGATATACGGGGGAGGATGATTTTTCCCCCGCCTTGGGTTCTTTTGAAATAAGTTGTGATAATAAGCATGCAGAAGCATTGTATCAAACATTCTTAGATACCGGAGCCAAGCCAATTGGGTTAGGGGCGCGGGATTCCCTTCGTCTGGAGTGTTGCTATGCCCTTTATGGTCATGAATTAAACGCCGGAATCACCACAATTGAAGCGGGGTTGGGCTGGGTCGTTAAAGAAAAAGAGGGCACAAAATTCATCGGGCAGGAAGTAATTCTGAAACAGAAAGTCGAAGGCGCTCCTCGGGTCAGTGTAGGGCTTAATCTTCTCGACAAGGGTATTTTACGTGAAGGATATAAAATCTTCAAAGATGGTGAGGAAATTGGATATGTTACTTCTGGAACGTTTGCGCCGACCTTGGAGAAAACCGTTGGTTTAGCAATTATTACCCCTGAACACCGTGCCGTTGGAACTGAACTCGATGTGCAAATTCGTAAAAAGATGAAAAAAGCGGTCATTGTGAAGACACCCTTTTATACCAGAGGCAGAAATATTTAATGGATGTTTAATAAAGTAAAAATGCGATCATATATCATTAAAAAATGATTGTGTGTTATTCAAAATATCATCCGTGAATATTTGGATTTTTTTGTAATGAAAACTACTTGGTGAATTAAAATGGATAATCCTACAGACCTTAAGTACCTTGCCACGCACGAGTGGGTCCGAATAGATACGGACGTTGCCACTGTTGGCGTTACTGACCATGCCCAAGACCAATTGGGCGAAATTGTTTTTGCCGAATTACCCGATGTGGGCGATTCATTCTCGCAAGGGGATGACATGTGCAATATTGAAAGTTCTAAAGCCGTTGGGGAAGTTCATGCTCCCGTTTCCGGTGAAGTCATTGAAGTCAATGAAACATTGGAAGACGAACCAGAAAAAATCAATTCCGAGCCTTATACTGGTGGATATTTGTTGAAAATTAAAATGTCCAATCCCAATGAAGTAGACTCTTTGTTGGATGCCGCAGCCTACCAGGCAACGCTTGGTTGATTGTTGAACTGATATTAATCAATATCTCGAAATTTTTTTTACTTTCCTCCTTTTTTCCACTGGATTATATTCAATCAATTTAATAATCAATCAATCTATAAATTAATCAATCTATAAATCAATCTGTCTAAAAATCAATATTCTAACTATCTACCAATCTATTACACCCAACGATAAGAAAGTAGAAGAAGAGGCAAAACTATGGATTATGTTCCCCATGATGATACCGAAGTATCAAAAATGCTGGCCGCAATCGGAGTGAATTCGATTGATGAGCTTTATCAAGACATTCCAAAAAATTTATTAATTGATCGCCTTAATTTGGATGCCGGATTATCGGAACCCGATTTATTAAAGGAGATTACAGAATTATCCCAAAAAAATACGGTATATTCGAGTTCATTTTTGGGTGCTGGTTCCTATTATCATTACATTCCCTCCTTGGTGGATTTCGTCATTAGCCGCAGTCAATTCTACAGCGCATACACTCCATATCAAGCTGAAGCCAGCCAAGGTTTTCTACAAGCAATTTTCGAATACCAATCTGCGATATCCCGGTTGACGGAATTGGATGTGACCAATGCATCGATGTATGATGGTGCCTCAGCATTAGCGGAAGCAGCCACCCTTACCACATTTCACACCAGGAAAAATAAAGTTATTTTAATTGAGGGTATCCATCCCGAATATATAGATACCGTAAAAACCTACTGTTGGGGACGGAGTATTGAGGTCGAAATAATCCCGTTGGATCAACTCGAACATAAAATTACTCCGGATATAGCCGGTGTATGCTTCCAGAGTCCCAACTTCTTCGGTGAAATTGAAAATGCCGAGGAGATCGTAAATCTCGTAAAGAATGTCAACAGTAAAACTCTTGTGGTCCAATGCATGACCGATCCAACCTGTTTGGGGGTATTGACTCCTCCGGGTAAAACGGGGGTTGATGTATTCGTTGCAGAAGGTCAAAGTTTCGGGTTACCCACCTCTTTTGGTGGACCCAGTTTGGGAATTTTTGCCGTGAGGAAAAAATACATGCGAAAAATGCCGGGACGCCTTATCGGACTCACAAAAGAAATCAACGGTGAGAGGGAGGGATTTGTCCTCACTTTACAGGCCCGAGAACAGCACATTCGACGAGAAAAAGCCCTATCAAATATATGTTCCAATCAATCCCTTTGTATGCTTGCGACATTGGTTTATCTGGTAAGCATGGGAAAAACAGGGTTAAAGGAAATAGCCAATCAGAATTTTCAAAAAACCCATTACCTGAAGCAAAAAATAGCCCAAATTCCGGGATATAAGGTCTTGGGTGAAAAATCCACCTATAACGAATTTGTGGTGAAATGTCCAAACTTTGCCAAGCTGGCCTCCAGTTGCAAAAAGCATGGAATTTTGCCACCTTTGGAATTAACCAAATATTTCCCAGAACGCGAAAATGAAGCATTGATCTGTGTCACTGAGCAGAACACGAAAGCACAACTCGATGAATTTCTAACTTTGGCTAAGGAGGCAGCGCTTTAAGCGGGTGATATCATGACACGAATAACACCAGAATTAATCTTTGAAAAGGGATACGATGGAATGAAAAACAATTTCGTTCCAAAGATGGATGTCGAAGAAGTGGATCTTAATGCCATTCTTCCCCCCGAATTTCAACGAGAGGATATCGATCTCCCAAATATTCCCGAATTCACGATTGTGCGCCATTTCGTCAACCTAAGTGAAAAGAATCACTCTCTGGATCGCAGTATATACCCATTAGGATCATGTACAATGAAGTACAATCCCCGGATCAATGAAGTCACAGCCCGATTACCTGGATTTGCCCAAATTCATCCATTGCAGGAAGAAAATGATGGTGCCATGGAATTAATCTACAACTTGGGTGAGCAATTACGTGAAATCTGCGGTATGGATGCCTTTACTATGAATCCCGCCGCCGGAGCTCACGGGGAACTCACCGGCATTCTCATATTCAAGAAATACTTCGAATCCAAGGGACTCAAAAAGGACAAAATTATTGTTCCTGATTCCGCCCATGGGACCAATCCAGCCAGTTCGGTTATGGCAGGATATTCGATTATTGAACTAAAATCCAATGAATTTGGTGAAATTCCCTTGGATCAGCTGGAATTCGCAATGCAGGGTGGAGATGTGGCGGGTTTAATGCTTACGAATCCAAACACTGTTGGCATCTTTGATCGAAATATCACGAAAATCACCGAAATCGTCCACAAATATGGCGGATTATGCTACTATGATGGTGCGAATTTGAATCCCATCATGGGTGTGTCCCGTCCTGGAGAAATGGGCTTTGATATCATCCATTTGAATCTTCACAAAACATTTGCCACTCCCCACGGAGGAGGTGGTCCCGGTGCTGGTCCTGTAGGGGTGAAGGAAGAACTTATTCCATATTTACCGTGTCCACAAATTGTCAAAGGTACCCAAGGATTGGCTTGCATAGAGCAATCTGATACTTCCTTAGGTAGAGTTCGGAGTTTCTGGGGTAATTTTGGTGTTTTGGTAAAAGCCTACACCTACATTAAAGCCCTTGGAGCAGAGGGAATAAAACGGGCAGCTAACATGTCGGTGGTCAATGCCAATTATTTGCGGTCCCAGTTGCAGGATATTTATGATATTCCCTATAATGCCAATGGCCGGTTCAATATGCATGAATTTGTGATGGATTGTCATCTGCCCAATGGTGTAAATGCCGAAGATGTGGCAAAATCTTTATTGGATCGGGATTTATATGCTCCCACTATTTACTTCCCCCTCGTTTTGCATGAACCCATGATGGTAGAACCTACGGAAACCGAATCGCAGCGGGATTTAGATAAATTAATAACTGCTCTGCGTGAAATTTACGAGTTAGCTAAAATAAATCCTGAACAGTTAAAATTTGCTCCACACAAAACACCCGTGGGGCGATTAGATAATACCTATGCAGCACGAAAACCCGTTCTAAAGAAATAATAGGACTAATTTTTCAATTTTTTTTCCAAAATTTTTTATTAATTTCGACTCTGACTTTAACAACGTTCGAATTAAGGTGAAATTATGGACATCTCAAAATTAGATCTTGAATTACTCGAAAAACTATGCAATGCATTTGGACCCAGCGGGTTAGAGGGCGAAGTCCAGCGCATTGTAAAGAATTACGCCGAAAAATACGCCGATGAAGTTCTCTTCGATAAAACCGGATCCCTGATATTAAAAAAAGGGAATGATGGACCAAAAATTATGTTAGCTGGTCATGCAGATGAAATCGGCCTAATTGTCCAGAGTATAACCAAAAGTGGCTTTCTAAAAGTTTCCAATATTGGAGGAATTGTAGGACCTTGGATGTTAGGCACACAAATTCGAATTCGTCCTTTGTCAGGAGGTGAAGATGTTATTGGAATCGTGCAGATTGGTTTTCCCAAAGGACCTGACGATCAAAAAAAAATGCTGAAGTTGGATGCCTACCATGTCGATATCGGTTGCAGTTCGGATAAGGAAGTGGAAGCACTCGGTATTCAAGTTGGGGATCTTGCTGTTCCCTATTCGAAATATCGACAATTCAACCGAATGAAAAAAGAAAAGAAGGAAAAGAAAGAAAAATCTGACGAATCCGATTTCGAATCCAAAGACAAAGACAATGGTGAAGAGATAGAAGTAGTTGTTCCCTTGGCAGTTGCAAAAGCTTTTGATGATCGCATTGGTGTGTTCATCGCCCTAGAAGTTTTAAGAAGAATCAAGGAAGATAATATCCCTCACCCAAATGTGCTCTATTTTGTATCGACTGTGCAGGAGGAACTGGGCATCCGGGGTGCTAGAACCGCCGCCCAAATGATTTTACCCGATGTTGGTTTCTCATTAGATGTCAACATGGCAGGTGGAGTTCCTGGGGCAAGCGTTCCGCAGAAAATGGGTGAAGGTGTTGCAATTTCGACCTTCGATAGTTCCATGATTCCCAATCCCAAGATGCGTCAATATGTTAAGAAACTAGGCAAAGAGAATGATATCAAAGTTCAAAATGCTTTCTTAAGCCGAGGTGGGACTGATGCCGGAATTATTCATCTTACGGGGATAGGTGCACCTTCTTT
>JABCSI010000175.1 GCA_018238965.1 Promethearchaeota archaeon | reverse complement strand
TATATCTTCCCCGGAGTTCGATTTTCGCAACTCGATCTTCGATTTCTGAATAATTAGTTTGGATCAATTCGTGATATCCTTGAAGGAAAGCATTCCACATTGGATCAAAGTATGCCCCATGGGAACTTTGGAGAACCCGTTTGAATAAATGGAGATCCATGGCCTTTTCCTCCAAGCCAATATCGGAAGATCCTAAGCCAAAATCAATAAACACCAAGTCATCACGGGGAGTGATAATTATATTCGAAGTGGTCAAATCACCATGAGAAATGGAAATATTATGCATGAGAGCTAACTTTTCACCGATAATGGTACAATATTGCGATAATTTAGAGGTAGATAAGGTGGGAATAGTATTCTTGAGGATTTTACCTTCGATAAATTCCATAATGAGGAGGGCGTCATTGGGCAATATATCATATATTTTCGGGACTGCAATATCCTCATTTTGCAATGCAATTAAGATCCTTGCCTCACCCACCGTTCTTTGAAAACGAATCTGGGAATCTATGGCCGGTATCCGGGATTGTTTCGCAACTCGAAATTTCATCATAGCAGGTTTTTCAAACCAATATGTAGGAATCAAATACGCTTCGGCTCCAAGATGGGGAGAACCAAAGGTATTCTCCAACATTTGTTGTATAAGAGGATTCAAATTGGCTTTATCGGTGATATTTAGGTTATTTTGTAGCTGGTTAAGGAAAAATGATTGGGTAGAGCCATCATCGGGCATATTTGGAGGTGGAGTTTTTATGGAAGGTGAACTTGACTGTGAAATTGAAGCATTGTCCGATGATCGCCATGGAATTGACACTTCATCCATTCTCCATTTGGGTCTGATTTTCGTGTCATGAATCGAAAATTCTCCCGCGTTTTGATAACGCAAAATACCTGTCCACGCAATCATGGCACCGTTATCCCCTGCAACCCGCAAGGGAACAAAATGAAAATCTACTCCGTGCTGGGTGCAGATTGTTTTTACCATGGCTTGTAACCGTTTGTTTGCTGCCACCCCTCCCGTGAGAAGAATTGAATTTTTCCGAGTGTGGGCAATCGCACGTTCCACAACTTCAGTCAACATTGAAAAAGCTGTTTCCTGTAATGAAAAGACTACGTCGGGAAGAATTTTATCTTTTTCCGCCGGTGTAAGGTCTTGAAGGTATTTTCGAATAAAGGAGAAAAGACCCGAGAAGGAAAGATCCATTCCCTTCACCGCATAGGGCATAGGAATATAATTTTTCCCCTTCTTTGCAAGTTTTTCCAATACTGGTCCGCCGGGATGGGGAATTCCTATCTCCCGGGCAACCATATCTAACAAATTTCCGACCGGAATATCAATTGTTTCCCCGAAGATTTGATAATGGTTGGATTCAAAAGCACTAACAATGGTATTGCCGCCAGAAACGTACAAAGTAATGGGATCATCGCTCCCACAAAGTTTTCGTCCAATTTCCACATGGGCAATGCAATGATTCACACCCACAAGAGGAATTTTTAATTTAAGTGATAATGAACGGGCAACAGCCGCCCCCACCCGTAAACAAGGCCCCAATCCAGGTCCTTGACTAAATGCAATTAGATTAAGTTCGTGTATTGTAATTTTAGCTTGTTGTATCGCCGAATTGACCATTTGTTCGAAGATTAAATAATGGTGTTCCACCACTTCGGCCGGTTTTAAACCACCACTGGTAGGTTTAAAAGAATCGGAAGCCAACCCTAAAATTTCGCCCTGTTGAGTAACAATTCCGACGCTAAAGGTATGGGCAGTGGATTCAATACCGAGGCAGAGTAAGGATTGTGATGGCATGGGCGTTCAAACCAAATAAGGGGTGATCCCATTTGAATTCATGGTATGATTGGTTCATCCATCAGAGAAACGAATATTTAAGACTTCTGAGGGGAATTGAAAATATTTAACAAAGGGATAAGGGAATTAAAAAAAAGAAAATAGAGATTGTAGATTTGGTAGATTTGGGATTATTGGTTAGATACTAATAAATCCCTGGAATAATCCTATTTCTTATCCGAGATTGATTTGCGTTCTGTTCGCTTGAATTTTGTATATCCACATCTTCCGCAGTGCATTCTGTCATAATGCTCTGCCATGAACACGCCGGGACCGCATTTCGGACAAGATTTTCGATTTCGAGTCACTGTTCCGCCTTCAACAGTCCACATTGGGCCCTTGTTCTTGTTGCGTGGGGGTTTTTGGATTTTATCTTTCGTCTTGACGTTTCGTCGTCCTCTTCCACCACCGGCAATTTTGGGCAAAATAGTGATTTCAGCGTCTTTTTGAATAAGCGCATCGGGGGAGGCTTTCTTCCCATCCACTAAGATAACAAAGTATTTACTCTCAAGATTTAATTCTTTTAATAAATCGGCAATTTTGGCTACTTCTTGAACACGATAGGTGGTCATTGAACCTGTAGAATGAATTTTTTGCAAAGATTCCATGTTTTTTTTCTCTCCTTTGGATTATTTCTTCTTCTTTTTCTTCTTTCTGCGGTCTTTTTCATCCTTCCACGCAGAACTACGATCATCCTTCGGCATATTCCGAATTTTGATATGCAATGGTTCAATTTTTGCAGCTAGTTCCTCGTCTTCATATACATGGGCAAAGCCATGAACTTGGGGAATTCCAAACCGGGGTTTCATGGTTCGGATAAAAGTCAATTCGCTTTTAGAAGTTAACATTGCGGACAATTTGTCCCGCACTTCGAGGCGATTTGGGGATCCACTACCCAGATGCTCGATCTCAAACTCGATCTCTGTTCTGTGCAGAAGTGGATTTTCCTTCTTGTTTAAAATTTTTATATTTACCAAAATGTTCACCATTAGCTAAATCTGGTATCTCACGCCTTACTACTCCGAAAGGGAGATATGAGGGACCTTCGTTTTTAACTACAAGAAAAACCAATGGATCATATAAATAAAATTTTACGAATTATTGGTGATGTTTAGTGAGGGATAGTTTTTTCTGGAATAAACTGATCAAAGAAAAGGCGCATTTCCTCTCTTAGGGAAGATTCAATACGAAGACCCACACATCCAGCAGGGACCGGAGGTGTTAAATCAGTAATCGGCGGTTGACCGTACAAAACTAATCCACGGGTCAAAACCAGAATTAAGGGAATAACCAAAAGATCCTCTTCCCCCACAATATTTACAGCATATTGATTATCATCCAGATAGGTGTTCTTGATAAATTTAATGACTTCATCACTAATAGTTCCAGCGGGATTGGTCAAAGTGTGGATCTGAAATTCTGGTGGAATAATGATGCTTGGATAATCCCCACGCTGTGTTCCTCCATCAATAAAGCAGTACTTAAGGTGTTTTTGCCAGCGTGGATGGTTCAGCAAAGATTCCGTGATCACGTCCCCAACACAGGAAACCATCAAGGATCGCTGGGTTCCTGTTTCAGATGTTGCTTCAGAATTTGCTTCAGATGTTGCTTTAGAAGCTGATTCAAATGTTGGAATTAATTCCTGAAGTTGGTTTTCCAGCCACTGGTCAACCTTGGGTCTTGTTTGGGTAAGATCACCAGCAAATAATTCCCCAATTGGTCTAGCCAAGTGGTGACGTAAGTTTTTCGGTAGATGATAAAGCATGGAATGGGCAGTCCTACTTAATATGAGATAAGTAAAGAGATAAGTATAGTAAGTAATGAAAAAAAAAATAGTTTTAGATTCCCGGCGAACCTCAAACTATTTACATCAAATGATACATGGCTTCCAGAGAATTGGCGGCGATATCCATGGCAATATCCAGTCGCTTCTTAGAAAAAATCACAGGACGTAAGGAATCCCGAAAATATTCCAGCATACTGCTTATTTCCCTTTGGCGAGCTTGGGGCTTTGCCGTAAACAATGCTAAAACGTCGGATTTACGGTCTATTTGCCACTTTTCTAACGCTTTAGTGGTAAATTGACGAGTAAGCTCCACACTAATTCCCCCCTTGGCACTAATTTGCTCAAGCATCTTTTCAAATTCCGGATTTCGATATTCATGCGAGACAAAACGGGTAATATTTTTTTCCATAATTTTCACCATTATATTTAAGAAACAACACTGTCAAAAAAGTACGCTTTTGGTATTATAAGGGCAAAGATTTCGACCTACTCAGGCTTGAACATTTGGGGAGAATAATAATTTTAGCCACTTAACCATGATTGAGGACAATTTCTTTCAACCATTCCATAAAGCCCACATTTTCTCAGATAAGATCTATTCTGTGCAAGACATCTCATTTGACGGATCCTTTTCCCTCTCTTCCTCTCCCCTAATCGCAAAATTTTTTATATATGGGCTATTATTCTTCTCGTTCCTCATTTGAACAATGCATCACCTATTCCACTTTATGGAGCCCTATCGAATGTACAAAAAATTATTACTCGAACATGTAGTCAGAATTCCTCCGACGAAATTCGGCGAAAACATTGAAGACGCCGCTTTTGAAATCCTTTCCGAACAATTTTCCGGTCAGATCTATGAAGGAATCGGCTTCATCATCGTAGTGATTGATGTTATCGAACTCGGCGATGGTAAACTCCTCCATTCCGACCCATGTCCGTACTTTCCTGTCAAATTCACCGTATTATGTTATCTTCCTGAACTTCATGAAATTATTGAAGGCACAGTGGTCGAAGTGGTTGAATTCGGAGCCTTTATTCGCTTGGGTCCCAGCGATGGTCTGTGCCACGTTTCCCAAATAACTGACGATTACATTAACTACGAGAACATGAATCAACGCTTCCTGGGTAAGGAAAGCGGGAAAATTTTAACTGTTGATGATATGGTCCGTGGGCGAATTATTGCGGTCTCGATGGGTTCCGGACGCTCGGGCAAGTTGGGCCTCACGATGCGACAGCCCTTTTTGGGTAAAATTGAGTGGATTGCCGATGAAATTGAGGCGGAACTCGGTGATGCCTATGAAGCAAACTTGGAAGTGGAAGATTAAAATGGCCAAAGAAAGAGCATGTAAGAACTGTCATTTAGTCACGTATAAGGAATTCTGCCCCAAGTGTAAGACCCACACTCTGTCAGAGGACTGGAGCGGTGCAGTAATTATCTTGGATCCGAAGAATTCCCAGATCGCCAAACGATTGAATTTCGACGTGCCAGGCAAGTACGCACTCCGGGTACGTTAACTCCAAAATATAATTGTTTTTTTCAAAAAGTTTTAGCTTTTCTCAATTTTCCTCAGTATATAAATTCTAAGGAACAAAATTACTTTCTCTTTACCGAAAATATGGTAAATGTTTATTTGCTTCTACTATTTTAACAAAAATATGGTAAAAGTAACTTTGGTGAAGAAGATCGAAAAAAATAGTGAGCACCCAAGGTTATCTCTTAAAGATCTTGAGAAAAAATTAAAAATTGAATACGAACCTTCTAACGAAGAGAGGGAAATCGAATTAACACTTAAATCAATGGAATTGAGTCGTAAAAGAACACAGAATTTGGAAAAACTAATTCAAGAAAGTGTTCAGAAATAATGCCACCTCCTCCCGCGCCTCCTCGCAAAAGATTACCCAGAAAATCTCAGTCTCAACTCCGTCAGCGTAGTCGGGGTCAAGAAATTGCGGCGAAGAAACAATTATTGAAATTTGTGAAGTCGGAATATTCCCTAAAGAAACCCTTGGAAATCCGCCTACTGAGAATGAAACCCAGCATCGTGTTCAAGCGTGGATCGATGCTCCCCCATTTGTTGATCAAATCGCTGCAGCAAACCGCCTATGTGGTTTATTTGGACTACGGTGAAGAGTTGCGGTATTATTTCTTCAGTATCGCTGGAATATCCTTGGGCGCTTCGACTTTTGAAAAAACCCCACGAATGCTTACAGAATTACACGGAAAAGCGATCACTCTCTATAAACTACCCAAACACTCCGCCTTGGATGCTTTTGATGAACGATCCATTAAATTAGGCAAGGAATTTCGCAAACAACTCCAAAAATATGAGAAATTGTGGGGATTGAAGATCAGAAACCCCCCTACATTGTCCATTATCACGAATCCCCTCAAATACGATTCTTTTCGCTGGGGAATTCACCAAGATGGAAAAATTTATCACGTATATCAAGCGGTGACCACCTCCGAAAGAAATAATAAGAATCTGAATACGAATCTAAATTTTGTCTTGGCTAGGGAAATCTTCTGTTTGGCAATGCGCATCGACCCTAAAAAGGAAGTTCATCAGGCCCTTGCCACGTTTTGGGTTCTTTCCCAGAGTGATGAAAAACAAAAAAAACGATTTCAACCAATTTTACAGAAAATTACAGCACAGGGGAGATTACTCCAAAAATTCAAAGAATGGATCCTGAAGGCCTGGTGGCCCTATAGCACATCCAACAACATTAATGGACTCGGGGATGTTGGGGATGCAATGCTTTTCTTCATGCATGCAATACAGAGAATCAGCATTTTTCCATGGTATGCCTGGGGTGAACTGATACTTCTGTATTTTATGACCTTTAATCAAGGAAATCTACACAAATTGGCAGAATTTGGAGCACAATCACCCCCAGAACAGCCATCCCAAAAATCTTACCAACCAGAGCAACTTCTCTTTGAAATCTTCCAGTTTCCGTTCACCCATAAACAACTTCTAGAAAAATTTAAAATGGATTTCACCAAAGGAACAGAGGAATCTGTAAAACTCGACGAATTCTTTCTATGGTTTGCATACTTCTGTGCCCATTCCAGCGCCCATAGTGCCGCAAAAGATCCCACATCCTTCCCTTCCTTGATTCCTTACAGTCATTCCGAAAGATTTCCAGAACTCCCACACATTCTGGATGAATGGAGCCAAAAACAATATTCCGCCGCTTATGAGAGAATAAACATATTAATGCGCACCATCCCAGCCCAAGAGACAAAGTTCGTATCGATAATTGATAATTATATTCAGGAAACGATAATTTTTCAGTTATCCCATGGGGGTTTTAAGACGCCCTATGAACCAGAGAAGGTTATTTCTGTTAGTGAGGATCAACCATTACGTCATCGATTGCAGATCGAAAATCTCACAGATGTGATTCTACAGGAAGCGGAATATTCCTTAGAATGTAAACCATCAAAAAATCTAACTGCACGTTTCATTTCCAAACCACATTCCGCTTTATTTGATACAACAATCAAATTTGAACTCGAAATCCAACTTGTTGCCCCCCTTGCTTCGAGTAAAATAATTCTCACCGGAAATTTTAGGCATCCCTTTGATAATTCTAGGAAACTCCAACTGTTATTATGGGAGTGCAATGTGGTTGAAGAATAATTTAACATCATATCGTTGCATTTTCATGCCTTACAAAAAACTTTAAATGGGTTCCAACGACCATTTTATCGTTAATCCTTTATTTCATGGCGAGTGAAGGAATTATTTTTCCTTAAAGGAGAGCAATGATTTGAATAAACCAGAAAAGATTTTTCATATAGCATGCACTGAAGCCGATTACGATGATATGGGAAGTATTTTAAAAACAATGGGGTATGAATTTGATGTATTTGATGCTGAAAAATTAAATAAAGCAGAAAGTTTTACAAAACTGGATATATTATTCATTAATTGTGTCGGGCCTGAGCCTTCCACTACGGCAATCGAGAATGTTCGCAATTTTGTGGCTAAAGGCGGGGCTTTTTATGCTTCTTGTTATGCAGATCAATGGATTCAAGCTATATTTCCCGAATATCTTCAATTTCACCATGATGGAGATGTGACCGATAATATTGTTGCTTCAATCGAGGATAAGGGTTTGAAAGATTTTTTGAAAACCGACCATATTGATTTAGAATATAATACAACTTGGCATGGTGTTAAATCTGTTAAAAAAACGAAAGAAGTTACTGTACACTTGGTTGGTAGACGCCCTGAAAAAGAAAAAAGGGAACCTTTGCTTGTATCATTCCAATATAAAAGTGGATTTGTGATATTCACCACATTTCATAATTCTGTTCAAACTTCCGAAATGGAAAAACGATTACTGGAATATCTGGTTCTAAGCCCATTGATGTATAAAACTGTTATGAAATCCAAGCACATACTTCAAGGGTCACAATTTAAACCAACGAATGAATATTTAGGGGCGCTCTCTGTCAGCCAAGAGTCATCACTTTATGAATTTTTACTCAACAATGTCTGTGATTTAAGATTTATCTTCAATTGGGAAGGAAAAGCAGTGTCCCGCATTTGGATTTTTGATCCTGATGGTCAATTGGTAAAAGAGGAAAACACACGAATTGCGCCCCATTTGATTGATATTCCTAAAGCCAAAGTTGGGGTGTGGACCTTTAAAATGAAGATCGTTGATGCTCCACTTAAGAAATTTCCTTTTACGATTAATGTGGGTGTGAAAGATGCACTCCAAAAGAAGATACCACTTGCGTCTCCCCCCAAATCACCCCCCAAATCACCTCCCAAATCTCCCTCCAGAACTACTCCCAATAATTTGAAGGCTCCCCACTTAAAATTTGAAATATTGTCTCCAATTCGCCAAATGTTGACTAAAACTCAAATAAT